>JAZRUR010000040.1:0-33061 GCA_045652625.1 Eubacteriales bacterium
GCGTAATGCAGAACGCAGCAGAAAGATTGCTCGGTTTGCAGTTGGCAGACATTCAGGAACTTTCCAAAGATATCATCTTCGGTCAGTTGCGTCTTATTATCGCAACCATGGATATCGAAGAAATCAACACCGACAGAGATAAATTCTTAGAGGCGGTTTCGCGCAACGTCGAAGTTGAACTTAAAAAGATCGGTTTAAGACTTATCAACGTTAACCTTACCGACATCAGCGACGAAAGCGGATACATCGCCGCGCTCGGTAAAGAAGCGGCTGCAAAGGCTATCAACGATGCTAAAAAGAGCGTTGCCGAAAAAGAACGCGACGGTGCTATCGGTGAAGCGAACGCTAAAATGGACGAACGTATAAACGTTTCCAAAGCAGACGCAGAGGCTATTCAGGGTGAAAACCTTGCAAAGACCGAAATCGCAATGTCCAACGCAACCCTCCGCGAAAAACAGGCAGAAGCATTGAGAATCGCTACCGCGGCAGAAAAAATCCAAGCGGCAAAAGCACTCGAAGAAGCATACTCGGCAGAAAAAGAAGCGGAACAGGCAAGAAGTGCGCGTGAAAAGGCAACCTTGGAAGCCGACGTTATCGTTCAGACCGAAATCAACAAGCGTCAGATAGAACTCGAAGCAGAAGCAGAAGCAGAAAAAATCAGACGCAAAGCACAAGGTGAAGCAGACGCTATCTATGCAAGAATGGAAGCAGAAGCGCGTGGTATGGAAGAAATACTCCGCAAACAGGCGGCAGGTTTTGCAGAAATCGTAAAGAGCCCAAACGGCGATGCCGAAGCGGCGTTGAAACTTCTTATCGCCGACAAACTTGAAGACCTTATGAGAATCCAAGTCGATGCTATCAAGAACATCAAGATCGACAAGGTTACCGTATGGGATAGCGGTAGCGGCAACGGCAACAGTTCTACCGCAAACTTTCTCTCCGGTCTTATGAAGAGCGTTCCTCCTTTGGAAGAAGTTTTCGCAATGAGCGGTCTGACACTTCCCGAATATCTCGGAAAGAAGAAAGAAGAAGCCGAAGAAGCGGAAAAAGCCGAAGAAGTCGAAGTACTTGACGCAGAAGTAGTCACCGAAGAATAAATTTAAATAATAACAGTAATAGCCTCCTCGGTTGAGGAGGCTATATACCAATGTGAGAAAAATGCCATGAAACACATAATCGAAATCGAAAACCTAAACAAAGCGTTTGGAGATATAAAGGCAGTCGACGGAATAAGTTTTACCGTCAACGAGGGCGAACTTTTTGCTTTTCTCGGACAGAACGGCGCAGGTAAAAGCACGACCATATCGGTAATATGCGGTCGTCTTCTAAAGGATTCGGGACGTATCAACGTTAACGGACATGACCTTGACAAAGACATCGACGCGATAAAGCATGACATAGGCGTAGTTTTCCAAAACTCCGCGCTCGATGCACAACTTACCGTCAAAGAAAACCTTAAAAGCCGTGCCGCGCTGTACGGGATTTACGGAATCGACTTTGAAAACCGCATAAAAGAATTAAGCGAACTTTTAGACCTTGACGGATTGTTAAAACGTACGCTCTCTAAACTTTCGGGCGGACAAAAGCGCAGAATCGACATTGCACGTGCGCTTATCCACAAGCCAAAGATACTTATACTTGACGAGCCCACCACGGGACTCGACCCTCAAACAAGAAAAACGGTTTGGAACGTTATAAAAAAACTCCAAGCCGACGAGGGCATGACGGTCTTCCTCACCACTCACTATATGGAAGAAGCATCGGGCGCGGACAACGTCGTAATTCTTGACAGCGGACACATCGCCGCCGAGGGCACTCCTCACGAACTCAAAAACCGTTATTCTTGCGATTATATCACACTCTACGGAGTAACCGAGCAGGAAGTCAAAACGCTCGGTATGCCGTTTGAGGAGTTCAGAGATGCATACCGTATTACCGTAAAAAACACGTCCGTCGCAACCGAACTTATCGTTAAGAATCCTACGATTTTCCGCGATTACGAAATAACCAAAGGCGGCATGGACGATGTATTCCTTGCCGTTACAGGAAAAAAATTAAGCGGAGGCGGTCAAAAATGAAAACCATTTCGGCTCTTATACAACGCAACATCAAGTTGTTTTTCAAAGACAAAGGGTTGTTTTTCACCTCGCTGATAACCCCGCTTATACTATTGGTACTTTATGCCACCTTTTTAGGTAACGTCTACCGCGACAGTTTTATGCTCTCTATCCCCGAATTTTTAAACATCGACGATACGATAATCGACGGTTGTGTCGGCGGACAGTTGATGTCGTCAATACTCGCGGTCAGTTGCATTACCGTTGCGTTTTGCTCAAATATGCTTATGGTTCAAGACAAAGTAAACGGAGCATACAACGATATTGCCGTTACACCCGTTAAATATTCACACGTCGCATTGAGTTATTATATCGCAACGTTTGCCGTTACGTTTATCATAAACACCGTTGCACTCGGTGCATGTATGATATATCTTGCATTTACGGGTTGGTATTTATCTGTTGCAGATATTCTTCTCCTTATTCTTGACATTTTCCTTATGGTAATGTTCGGAACGGCGTTGTCTTCGGTCATCGGATTCTTTTTGTCCTCGCAGGGACAGATTTCGGCTGTGGGCAGTATCGTAAGTTCCTGCTACGGGTTCATTTGCGGTGCGTATATGCCGATTTCTCAATTTTCAAAAGGGCTGCAAAACGTCATTTCTTTGCTTCCGGGCACTTACGGCACTTCCCTGTTCCGCAACCACTCTATGAGAGGCGCGCTTGATGCTTTAAGCGATGCAGGACTGCCCGATGACGCAATAAAGGTTATGAAAGACGCAACAGACTGCAATATTTACTTCTTTGATACCGAAGTTTCTATCGGTTGGATGTTCACCGTTGTAGGCATTACGGTTGCGGTTTTGATAATTTCTTACGTATTTGTAAACATTCTTCTCGGCGGAAAGGCAAAAAAGGCGTAACGGTTGACAAAGAGGACGGGAACGTATAAAATTACAGTGTAAAATTCAGGAGGCACACTATGAGCATTGTATTTGAAGAAGTAAAAAAGAACCTCGGTTTCGGCTGTATGCGTCTGCCGATGAAAGATAACGAAATAGACCACGAGCACCTATGCCTGATGGTCGATAAATTCCTTGATGCAGGATTTAACTATTTCGATACGGCACACGGCTACATAAATATGAAAAGCGAACCCGCCCTGCGTGAAGCGCTTGTAAAACGCCACGACAGAAGCGAATTCATACTTACCGATAAACTGTCGGGCCCCTATTTTTCGACCAACGAAGAAATCAGACCGCTTTTTAATAAACAACTTGAAACGTGCGGTGTAGATTATTTTGATTTCTATCTCATGCACGCGCAAAACGCCAACAGTTTTAAAAAGTTCAAGGAATGCCGCGCATACGAAACGGCGTTTGAACTTAAAGCAGAGGGCAAAATAAAACACGTCGGACTTTCTTTCCACGACAAAGCAAGCGTGCTTGACCAAATCCTTACCGAGTATCCGCAGATCGAAGTTGTACAGATCCAGTTCAACTACGTCGATTATGAGGATAGCAACGTTCAGGGACGTCTTTGCTATGAAGTCTGCCGTAAACACAACAAGCCGATGCTTATAATGGAACCCGTCAAAGGCGGTAACCTTGCAGGTCTGCCCGAACAGGCAAAAGCAGAACTGTCTAAGTTCGGCGGAAGCGACGCAAGTTTTGCGATACGCTACGCGGCAGGGTTCGAAGGCGTGTTCATGGTTCTTTCGGGCATGAGCAATATAGAACAACTCGAAGATAATATGTCGTTCATGGCAGATTTCAAGCCGTTGTCCGATGAGGAACACAAGGCGATAAAGAAAGTTACCGAAATTTTGGACGGACTCGATACAATAAAGTGCACCGGTTGTGCATATTGCGTAGACGGCTGCCCGAACAATATTCCGATACCCTCTATTTTTAAATGCGTAAATAACTCCCGCCGTTACACAACCTTTAACGGCAAGGAGCACTATGGATTCATTACAGGCGGTAAGCGCGGAAAAGCAAGTGACTGTATCGAATGCGGTCAATGCGAAGATATCTGTCCGCAAAAATTGCCTATCATCGAACTTCTCAAAAAAGCGTCCGAAGAATTTGAATAAAAACATACCGCCGAAGGTAAAAACTTCGGCGGTACTTTTATATTATTCGGTAAAAATATCAGAATCGTCTGTATTTTCGGTATTTTCGGTATTTTCGGTGTTCTCGGCAACCGTTTCGGCAGAAACTTCGGTATCTGCCGTTTCTTCGGGAATCACTTCCTCGGCAACGGGTTCTTCTACCGCAACGTCGCTAACTGTTGTTTCAGCAGGGTTGTTTTCGGGTTCTACAACAGCCCTATTCTGTATTACAGGCTCGGCGACCGGCGCAAAGGAAACGGTGTCACCGAATATCGGTTCCTGTACGTTCGATTTGATGCCAACACCATACTTTTTGCATACCAAAAGGCAAATACCGTGCGCAAACGGCAAAAGCAAACTCAAGAACGTAAACAATACTGCTCTCTTGGGAACTATCTCTTCGAAAATCTTGTAGTTGCATATTATGTTCGACGCGTTATTGATCACTAAAGCGAGAAGCAATGAGATGTATACCGCAAAGAAAGCGATCAATAAAGTTACTATACGATCGTCTACTTCGTTAATTTGCGCCATTTCACCACTTATCGGAAGCATAATAGCAAATACAACAATATAAAATGCTATCACTAAAACAAACGGAATACAAGCAAACACAGGAAGTATCACACGCCATTTTGTGTCGTACTTTCTTTCTTTTGCATAATAATCGACTACCGAGCCTTTGACCCATTGCCTTGCAACAGGTATCCACGCAAGTCCCGCGCTGTCAACGTTATGATTCTTGGCTACACCGTAAAGCCCTGTTGAATATAAAATGTAATCCAACAACATCATCACAACAGAGAAGAAATAAACCAACAGCAATACTCCGACGACTAATTGGACTTCCTCTAATACCTCAACTCTTTCAAAGTCGCGTCCGTCTTGAAATTCTCGCACACGTTCGGCTAATAATAAAAGTCTGCTCATAGATACCTCCTATTTAATTCTTTTTTAATTTATCAAAAAGTGATTTTGCGTAATCCTTTTTTTCTTCGGCGGCAGATTCGTTTTTGGTGATCTCTATATCAAAAACGTCACCCTCTTTTGCATCGCCTAACAAGTTAGCAGATATCTCTGCAAAACTGCCGTCGTCAAGTTCGCAAACTGCGAATTTTCCTTCAATTCGGTCGATAGTTATTCTCATAATTAACTTTCTCCTATTCCTTTGGTTTACAACTTCCGCAAAGCGTATATCCAAGTTCTTGAAGTTTCGAAAGAGCACGTTTAGAGTACGCGCGGTTAACCCCTTTCATTTCGATTGCGGAATCGCAGTCTGCAGTATGTAACTTCTTACTGCTTATATTAAGTGCCCACTTATAGCCTTGAGGAATAAGTCCCTCGGTCACATTTATCGTCTTGCCGTCGGTAGAAACCGTCACAGTGCCCGAAATATCGGTGCGGTATATCTTCTCTACCCCTGCGCGTTGAAGTCTGTCCAGCGCGTCTTTGTGCGGGTGTCCGTATTCATTACCTTTACCGCACGAGATAACGGCAATATCGGGTTCACAGAGCGATAAAAAGTTATTACCCGAGGAAGTATAACTGCCGTGATGTCCGACCTTTAATACGTCGCAGGATATGTCCGCCGTTATTGTTTCTTCTTCGGGAATCTCGGCGTCACCCGTGAAAAGAAAGACCTTTTCGCCGTATTTGAGTTTTAATACCGCAGAGCAGTTATTAAGGTCGTCAACAATGGTCACGGGCGCAACAAATTCAGCAGTTGTAGAATTATCGAGGTCAACTTTTACACCCGATTTTGCAACGGTTATCGAAAGTTTACGTTCGTCTAAAGTTTCAAGCAGATTTATAAACGTCTGAGTATCGCTTACCGCTTCAGGCATATAAACTTCGCCGATATCGAAATTCTCAATCACTCTCTGCATTCCGCCGATATGGTCGGAGTGAGGGTGAGTTGCCACAAGATAATCTATCTTGCTGTAACCCAAACAATCTATTACAGAAATGATGTCACCTGCATAATCGCGCTCGCCTGCGTCGATAAGCATACTTTTTCCGTTTGAAAGTTCAATAAAAGCAGAGTCACCCTGCCCTACGTCAATAAAATGAACGCGTATCTCGCCGTCGGGTAACGGAGTTACATTTTCTTGCTTAGATGCGGTATCCACCGAAGAAACATCATCTGTCGGTTTAGAATCTGATCCCAACGGATCATCGGGCAAAGCCACCACGCAAGAGGTAAGCAAGAATAGCGAAACCGCCAAGTAAATCAATAAAAAGCGTTTTAAAGACATACCAAATCACCTCTTTCATATAAATTATATCATAGACTGTCATATATTTCAATAATAAAAGGTGTACACCATAGCGTAAGAACCACTAAAAGTACACCTTTTTGATCTGTTTTATAAATCTCACTTGATCTGTTCTTTATTTCTGAAGATTGCCCAAATGCCCCAACCAATGCCGCATACAAAAATCAAGCCAAAGGATAGAAACGCAAAGAAAAGATAACCTAAACCGTCCCAGCCGTTTATGGCTACTGCGCAAATATAAAAGACAATCGTCGAAACGATAAGCAGTGCAATAGGAATAAGTTTAATGAATGTCCGCTTAATCTTAAAGCAGAGCCAAAGTTGTAGAAGTAATGCCATTATTACAGATACGAAAACAGTAACTGCCGCATAATCAAATTCGAAATACGATTCAAACATAAAGCAAACTCCTTTGTCAAATACTTACTTATCTGAGAGCATTATATTATATTTCGGCATACAAGTCAACAATCCCGCAGGTATTGCATATCATCCTGCGGCTTGGATAAAAAAAGAAGTAACTTTTGGTAGACAAAAGTCACTTCTTTTTTGGCACGCCGTAAGGGATTCGAACCCCTGACCTACTGGTTCGTAGCCAGTTACTCTATCCAGCTGAGCTAACGGCGCTTATTCATAACGCCTAATATACTATCACAAAGTCGCAGCTTTGTCAATAGTTAAACCGAATATTTTTTATATCTTTTTAACTACAAAGCCGACGCTTGGTTCGCGTCGGCTTTGTATAGCAATTTATATTATCTTACGAAAGAGCGAGTGAGAAAGCGTTATCAAAATTCTCTTCGGAAACAACAACGATAATATAGTCTACAACTTTATCGCCTGCAGATGCGTACTGACCTGCGAAAGTAAGGTTGAGCGAAAGTTCGTTTGCTTTGTTAAGCATACATTTTTCGAATCTTTCAGCAAGGATATCCGAGAGCGAAAGAGCGCTGTAATCACGGTAGATAAGCGCACTGGGAAGATCAAGATCGGTACGGGTGGTATCTTCGATAACCCAACGTTCTGCGATACCGTTGATGTTGTCGGTAGAGTCATTCTGAGTGAAGAAATTATAATCACCGTTTGCCTTATCAACGTACTTGCGGAGCGAACTTATCTTCGATTTACCTGCGGCATTAACACCAAGATCAAGACTGAATTTAGGTGTTGCTAAAACAGTTTCTTCCTTGATTACTTCGTTATCAAGGTCACGGTATCCGACAAGGTTACCGCCCAATACTTCGGTCTTCTTCCAATCGAATTCATCTTCGGTTCTGGGAGCAGCATCGGGATAACGTTTTGCAACAACGTTCATAATCTCACGGTAGGTAAGATATGCGCCGTAATCGGTAAGAGAACTGTCGGTTTCGCGATAAAGTCCACCGTATTTTTCCATGAGTTCGGCATCAGCCTTTGCCTCATCGAAAATCTTCTTCATATCAACAACGGTTGCTCTGGTCTGCGAAAGAGTTTCGCTTATCTGGTCGTAAATAGATTTCGACGCAGCGTTTTCCAAAATACTTTCGGGAAGGATTTCGGGATACATAGTAGTAACGTTAGGAAGAAGAACATAAACAAGTTCAACCTGCTGAGAACCTGCTCTGTCGTTATAGTAACTGGTAACAGTATCGGTAACATAAGCACGGATATCGTTAAGTTCAGATGCTGTATAGAGATTATCGCCTACGAGGTCGGCAACCATTTTGTCGAAGTAAAGGCGAGAACCTAAACCGACAGAAACGCTGTTACCGTCCAGCAATGTATCTGCGGTAGCGTTTTTCGGTGCAACAACTTCTCTTGCGGCAGATTCTTCCTCGCCCTCAGCCTGTGCAGTAACACGAAGGAGAGTATCTCTGTCATAAATATCAACTTCGATGATGAAGTAACCGCCGTGTGCAGTAGTTTCGGCATCTTCGATACCGCCCTTAGCGCGTATGGTTGCGCCCTCTTCACATGTGCCGTAAACGGCAACTTTGGTCGGTTCGATATTAACGACACCTGCGATAGAAGGAGCATCGGTATGACCTTCTTCGGTGGGTATGCTTTCGTCGCTTTCGTTTCCGTTGTCGTTGGAAACTTCATCTTCAACAAGACCTGTATCGAGAATTTCGGGAACTTTCTCGGTATTAACACAAGCAGCAAGTACAACGGAGAGCATCATTATTAGCCCTATCAGTAACGCTATGCGGCGTGTGTTTTTGACATTTTCTTTCATTATTAGAGCCTCACTTTTTTTGGAAAACGTATTATATAAATTGCAAATTTTTGTTTTTTAGTCTTCTGCGTCTTTCTTTGCTTCGGCAATTACCTTTTGAGCAACTTCCGCAGGTGCTTCTTCGTATCTGACGAAATCAAAGGTGTATGTACCTCTGCCTTGAGTCATAGCGCGAAGTTGAACCGCGTAAACAGTCATTTCAGCAGAAGGAATTTCGGCTTCGATAACAGTGTAGCCTTTGCGCGTACTTTCGCTCATACCCATGATTCTGCCGCGGCGTTTACTTACGTCGCCCATAATGTCGCCCGAGTAGGAAGTCGGGATAGTACACTTAAGGTATCCAACGGGTTCGAGAATAACGGGACTTGCTTTTGCAAGACCTTCCTTATAAGCAAGTTTTGCAGCAAGTTTAAAGGAGATTTCGTTAGAGTCAACGGGGTGATAAGAACCGTCGAACAAGTCGGCAGAGAGGTTTGCCATCGGGAATCCTGCGAGAACGCCCTTTTGCATAGCCTCAAGAAGTCCTTTTTCAACAGCGGGATAGAAGTTCTTAGGAACGTTACCGCCGACAACGCTTTGAGTAAAGGTAAGTCCGTCTGCTTCACCGGGAGCGAAGGTGATTTTAACGTGGCCGTACTGACCCGAACCGCCGGACTGTTTCTTATGCTTACCTTCAACAGATACGCTCTTCTTTATTGCTTCGCGGTATGCGATCTTCGGTTCAACAAGTTCAACGCCTGTGCCGAATCTCGACTTGAGTTTAGCACAAACAACGTCGAGGTGGATATCGCCAAGACCCGAAACGGTCATCTGCTTTGTTTCGGCATTGTTGAAATAACGAAGCGTGGGGTCTTCTTCAAGAAGTTTTGTAATACCGCCCGATATCTTATCTTCGTCATTCTTCGACAAGGGCTTAATAGCCATTGTATAGTAAGGAGTCGGGAACTCGATCTTCTTGAATTCTTCGCCCGATGTACCTGCAACGAGAGTATCGTTAACGTTGGTGTTAGTCAATTTAACCGCATAACCGATATCGCCGGTTACAAATTCGGTAACTTCGATTTCTTTCTTACCTATGCAAGTACAGATCTTAGCAAACTTTTCTTGCTGACCGGTAGTGATGTTGTTAAGCACTTGGTCTTTGGTAAGAGTACCGTTCATGACTTTAAAGAATACCTTCTTACCGAAGTTATCGGATAAGGTCTTGAACACAAAGAGTTTGGTTTCGCCGTTTTCGTCCGAGCCCTTCATAGCATCATGAGGAGCGACAAAAGATGCAGCAGCGGTATCAAGGAAGAAGCGAATACCCGAAAGAGCAGTAGCAGAACCACAGAATACGGGAGCAATATCTCCGCTTATCAGACCTTTGTTAAGAGCCTGAAGTTTTTCTTCATCGGTAAAGGGTTCTTCGATGAGGAATTTTTCCATAAGTTCTTCGCCGGTAAGAGCAAGAGATTCGTTAAGGAAGACCTTATATTCCTCGATTTTATCTTTAAAACTATCCGGCACAACCGTTTCAACACGGTTGCCGTTCTTTTCGCAATAGAATACTTCATCGGTAATAAGGTTGTAGAAACCTACCTGTCCCGTACCTTCGTTAAACGGAATAAGCAAAGGGCATACAGAAGCGCCGAACTGTTCGCGCAAACCGTTAAAGGTGGCTTCGAAATTAGAGTTTTCGTCGTCAACCTTATTTACAAAGAACGCTTTAGGCTTACTCGCGGAAAATTCCCAAGCAAGTTCAGTACCGACTTTGCAACCGCTCTTTGCATCGACAACGATAACGGTACTTGCCGCAACAGTAGCTGCTGCTTTTGCTTCACCTGCAAAACCGAACATACCGGGTGCGTCAAGTATATTTATTTTTTTGCCGTTCCATTCAAGATTAATAAGTGATGTAGAAATAGAGTAACCTCTTTTGATTTCTTCGGGATCGAAATCGCAGACGGTGTTGCCTTCGGAGGGCTTGCCAAGCCTGTCAGTAACTTTTGCAAGATAGAGCATTGCTTCGGCAAAAGATGTTTTACCGTCGCCACTATGTCCAACAAGGCAAATGTTTCTAATTTGAGAAGACGAAAATTTAGCCATCAATATTTCCTCCAAGCAATTACTAATGTACTATATATTATATAGTATCAAGATAAAATAATCAAGTGTTATTTCTCTTTTTTTATCACTAATCACCAAATTTTTTCAAATTAGTTACTTTCGCATCATCAAAAATGATATCATCCATACCGGCAACAGCCAGAAGAGTTGGAAAGCGACTGCATGAAGCGAGGTGATAGCACCGATATCGCCTGTAACCGCAAGGAAAACAACGGCAACAAATGACATAAATACGCTGATTATACTAATGATAACATTGCTTTTTGTAATATGACGTGCTTTGTCGCAAAGTGCGAACATCTTCAAGAAATTATGCAATGTCGAATTACATACAACACCGCTGTCCAGACGTTCAACTTCGCCTACAACATCACTCGGTTCGTTACCGCGCAACACCGAAATCGGACATTTACGGTATGTAATTTGCGCATTAATAAGTTCGTTATTAATATTCGGATCGAGAGTCTTAATACCAAGGCAAAGACCTGCTTTGTACATGTCTTTAAGAAGCGAATCAAAAAGCGGATTAATGGTGTACTTGATATAAAGTTTCGCCGCAAGTTTTTCGTTTATAACGACATACATTATCGATCCGACAGCGCGTTCATACGCATCGTCGCCCTCGTCAATAGCAGATTCGAAACGGTAACGGCGCATATAAGAACGTTTGCCAAGGAAATAATTACGGCCGTCCATTGCAACACAAAGGCCGTCGTTCGCACTTTCGATAACACGGATCATCGTAGGCTTTTCTACATTTTCGCTTAACGTGGCTGAAAGAACCTTGGAAAGCGGTCCGCCGACAAATTTAAAGACCTTTGCCAAATCGGTCAATACCGCGTCGATACGGTAATCGCCGTACATTCTTATATTTGTAATCTTAACAAGACTCGACGGATAAACTTCGGTATCTGCGAACGACAGTACCGATGCGGTAGCGTATTCTTCGGATATCGCGTTGCCGATAAACGCCGTAGAATGTTTAGCACCCACGCGGTTAGCCGACACAACGGGAAGCGTTATCATAAAGAACGAAGTCGCAGGTACACTCGCCGCAATTATGATCGAAAACGCGGAATACGCGTCGAACATCGTACTTCCGAGAACGCTCATAGTCACAAACAGCGCCGCACCTGCCAAGAATACAACAGGAACAAGGAAGTTAAATACATCTTCAAACTTGGGACGTTTCTCGGTTCTTTCAACGAATCCGTCAATAAACTGGGTACGCTTAACGGTATAAATATCGCTGTCTTCAAAAAGATATTTGTAAAACTCGTCGGCTTCCTTTGTACCGCCCGTAAGTTCACACGCGGCATACTTAGGGCGTTTCGACGCCACTATACGGAAACACCTGTAATCCTTTTTCGCGCACATATATCCTGCAACAGCCGAGCAAAGAGATGCAAACGCCGCAGGCAGATTATAAAGTTTCAAATCCGCAGCATAAGGATCGGTAAACAGTGTCACGAGCGAGTATGCCGTCGCCACGAATATCGAAACAACAAGCAAACTGTCGGTATTAAGTTGTAATTTTTTAATACCGCTCAATCCGTTGCGGATAGAATCGAGCATGGCAATAGCGATAAAGAACATGAGTTGAAGATCAACAAGGATATAAATTATCCCGTATCTTCCCTGTTTTGTATAATCGCCGTGAAGTGCGCTGTCTTTGGTTGCAAGTTCAAGGAAAAGTATTCCCAACGCAAGAATACCTACGATAATAATTCTTATAAGCGACTTGCGAACACGTTTACGGTAGTGGGACGCAAGTTCGGAATTTTGTTCACGGGAAGTATACTCGGTAACAGTTTCGATATGACGTTCCGACTTTTCGCGTTTGCTCTTTTCTTTGTTCTTTTCTGCAATCCTTTCAAGAGCGCCGTCTTCATCTTCCATCATTTCGAAAGCAAGACGAAGGTTTATATCGGTTTCATCGAGATTCTCGTCACCTAAAAGCGCGATTCTTTCGTCATCTGTAACAAACTTGACCTGACCTTCGCTTTCGTCATCATTTTCGAAATCGAATTCGCGATTAGTCACTTTTTCGGTCAACTGCTCATAGTCGGCATCGAAACTCGCAACCTCGCTCTCGTCAAGGTCAGATTCAAAGCGAAGTGTGTCGCCGAGAGGGAACATCTGCTCTTGCGTATATTCCTTCTTATCAATACTTACTTCATCAGAAAAACGCTTAGTGCCTATGCCTTCGGGCGGTTTCTTTTCCAAATCGGAGAGAGTGCGTGTTTTCGCGTCATTTATCATTTCGTAGAGTTTCTCGACACGCTCACTCTTAACTTCGTTTTTGTCATCGGCAAGATACCCAAGCAATTCTGAATTCTCGTTCTGTTCTGCTAATTTCTTTCTGAGTTTTTGAGTATCGCTTAACGGTTTTTCGTCATTATATGTACTGTATTTATCAATAAGTTCCGCAGTTTCGGCGTTGATACGTTTTGTAACCTTAGTGCGTTTCTTTGTGGGTTTACCGTCCGACGCAAGTTTCGTTTTTTCCATTTCCGGCTTACGTTCGGACACATTAACGTCCATATCAACTTGGTTCTGTTCTTCTGCTTCGCGGAGAATATCAAGTATATCCTTTTTTGGTTTATTGCCCCTGTTGGTTGGCATTTATATTCACCTGCTTTATATCTTTTAAGAATTGCGTTGTTTTGCCGCTTCGAACATTACAATCGCACCGGCGTTGGAAACATTCAATGAATTTACCGTGCCGTACATAGGTATACCGGCGATAAAATCGCTTTCTTTTTTCAAAAGGTCGGATACACCTTCGCCCTCGCTACCGAGTATTAATGCGCAAGATCCTTTAAAATCCTGTTCATAATAAGGCTTTCCACCCGCCTCGACAGCCCATATCCAAACACCGTTATCCTTTAATGTCTTAACGGCATTGGAAAGGTTTGCCACCCTTGCAATAGGCATAGCGAACACTGCACCTGCGCTCGATTTGGCGACCGTACCGTTCACACCGACAGCGCGGCGCTTGGGTATGATAACACCGTTTACTCCTGCACAGTTTGCACTTCGTATAAGTGCCCCGAGATTATGCGGGTCATTAATCGAATCGCATATTAGGAAAAACGGTTTTTCACCTTTCTTATCAACCGACTCAAGGAGTTCCTCAACAGTCAAATAATCTGTTTCGGCGGCAACCGCGATTACGCCTTGATGCGCTCCGCCGTTTGCCAACTTGTCCAATTTACGCAGATCGGTTTCGATAATCGGCACACGTTTTTCGTTTGCCTTAGCGCGAATCTTAGCAACAACACCTTCGGAAGGTTCATTGCGCAAATATATTCTATCAACCGTCCTGTCGCTCCGAAGTAATTCCATAACGGCGTTTCTGCCGATAAACAACCCTTCGGGCACGGTTTCAAACCTATTGAGTTTATCTTCTCTCATACGCAAAACTCCCGAAATTATAATCGAAAATATTATAGCACAACAAACACAAAGTGTCAATCACCGCGCACCGCTTTTAATCAACTTTACGCAACAAATTTATAAGTAATATTTTATTAAAATTGCACCAATTATTCCCATCGAAAAAATGAACAGTCAGGGAAATAAAAAAACAGCCATGCTTTTGCATGACTGTTTTATAACCCTAATTAACCACCAATGGTATAGTTACGACCACCGATATTAAATGTAGCACTTCTGCCGTTAAAAATACCGCCGAAGTCGCCATCGTCATACGATTCGTCGCCTCTGCCGCCACTGTCATCGCCAGTTGCTACCGAGTGAGTGATAATATCTACGATCTCAAATTCAACTAATTCGATGTCAGGAATAACATATATCTTTTTCATCAAATACACCCTCTTTTATATATAGATAACTAAAACCAAAATATAATGTGCTATTATTATAGCAGTTGTATGTCGATATTGCAATACACTTTTCATATATTTTTATATAATTGTACCCTATGTATATTGTGCATTATGACGAAAACAGTTTATATAATAAGAAAGACGGCGATTAAGCCGTCTTTCTTTTAGATATTCATTTAAGAATATTTATAATCAATTAACCGTTAGAATTATCTGCGGGTCTTGATAACTACAGCAGAACCTGCGATTGCTACGAGAGCAACGATAGCGAAGATGATCATGTTAGAAGCATCGCCGGGTTTAACAGGAGTCTGGCTGGAGGTGGTGGAAGAAGTGGTGGAGGAAGCATCTTCAGAAGGAACGTTAGAAGATTCATCTTCGCCAGCATCTTCTGCGATTACAACGTAACCTGCGTTACCGGTGTAAGGAACTACGCCATTATCAGCGTTGAAACCGCCTTCAACGGAAGCGTTGGGAATGTATGCAACGATATCGCCGGTTGCATCTTCTGCAACGGTGAAGGTGAAGTTGAATACAATTTTACCATCATCAGTGATAGCATCGAATACCATGTCGGTAGTAGCAGCAGCAGCGTCTACGAAACCGTCATTAGCAGCAACAGCCTGTTTGCCGTCCTTAAGGTCAGCAGCAGACAATTCGCTGAAGTTGCTTACGATACCAACGAGTTCTTCCCATTGAGTGCCGGTAAGTTTGGTGAGGTCAAGAGCCTTACCGTTACCGTTGTCTCTTTCGTCGATATCGTTAGTGATAACGAGTTTTTCGTTGTCGTAGAAGAAGTCAAAGCCTACGAGGGTAAGACCGTCTTCAGCAGTGATGTTCTTAACTTCAACAGAGATGGTGATTTCATCGCCAGCCTTGTAGGTTTCGGGAGCGGTGATAACGAGATCAAATGCAGCATCTTCGTTTTCTTCGCCAACCAATTCGCTGTAATCTACAGCAGGTTCGTCTTCAGAAGGTTCTTCGGAGGGTTCTTCAGAAGGTTCTTCAGAGGGATCTTCAGAAGGTTCTTCGGAGGGTTCTTCAGAGGGTTCTTCAGGAACGTAGTTGGGATCTGCAAGAACTTCGATTTCGTCAAGGAAAGTCCAAGTGGTCTGGGTTTCGATAACGAACTTAACAGTCTTAGCAGATGCGTTGTCGATAGCAGCGGTAGCCCAAACGTCAGCATCGCCTGCAGGAACAGTTACGTCTACAGCTTCGCCGTAGGTTTCGCCGTCTTCAGAGAAGGATGCTTTAACGCTCTTGGGTGCGCCGATGCCCGAACCAGCGTCGCCGAGCCAGAAGTGAATTTTAACTTCTGTAATGCCAGCAACAACTTCTTCGAGGTCGATAACGATAGTAGCAACGCCATCAGGGCAGTTGTTACTTGCGATGGTAGCGTCTTTGTTGTACCAAAGACCGAACCAACCGCCGTTATAGTCGCTAACGTTGATGGTGTTACCATCGGTGAGGTTTGCAGCGTACTTCGAGGTTTCACCATCGCTCGTAACAGCCGCATCAGCACCGGTGTAGGATTTGTTGAGTGCTACATTAACGGATTCAGCAGATGCAAATACTACAAATGCGGAACAAGCCAATGCAACACAAAGGAGAATCGCAAGGATCTTCTTCATTTTGGTTTTTCCTTTCTTGAAATAAATTAGTATAGAATACCTGTGTGAAGTATAACACACAATTTCTTCCATGTCAATCTTTTTTTCGTAAAAATATTATGTGAAAATTACGCAAAAATATCATGCGAAATTTATGCAGAAAAGTATTTTTTTGTAAAAAGCCGTCTTTTTAGCGATTTGTTTCGATAATATTAAAGCGTTATATGGTCGATTATATAATTAAGGTATTTCTTGTATGCCTGTTTATCGGAAACGATGCGTTTCATTTCGTAGAGTTTGTTGGGCGGGATCGCCTCTTCTTCCTCGGGCTTGAGTTTGCCTTTCATTAATTTATCGACCGTAAGAGCATCGAAAATATCCATAGCGATAATATTGTTGCCGCGCAGACACATTACCTGCTTCATTTGTCCCGCTATTAGATTTTCGACAGCCGCGCAGCCCATTTGTGTAGCAAGTACACGGTCACGCAAAGTCGGTGCGCCGCCGCGCTGGATATGCGCAAGTCTTGCAAAACGGGTTTCGATACCGCTTCGTCCCTCTATCATTTTACTTAATTCTTCGCCGTATTCTCTGCCCATGCCCTCGCAGGTAATGATTATAAAATTGCGTTTGCCGCCCTTACGAGCCTCTATCATTTTTTCGATAACATGGTCGAAATCGGTCGGTATTTCTTTAATAACAGCAGTAACCGCACCGAGCGCAATAGACGTTTGAAGTGCGATATCTCCCGCTTCTCTGCCCATTACTTCAACAACGGTACAACGGGAATGGCTTTCACTTGTATCGCGGAGTTTATCGACAAGTTGAACGACGGTATTCATCGCGGTGTCAAATCCGATAGTAGCCTCGGTAGATGCGATATCGTTATCAATGGTCGCGGGGATACCTATACAGGGCACACCCGCATTTGTAAGGTCAACCGCACCGCGGAAAGTACCGTCGCCGCCGATAGTGACGATTCCCTCTATACCGAAATCTTCACACGTCTTCACTGCTTTACGCATACCTTCGGGTTTACGGAACTCGTCGCTTCGTGCCGAATACAGCATCGTACCGCCTCGGTTTATAATAAATGAAACATCTCGTTCATGAAGTTGTTGAATGTTTCCCTCAATAAGGCCTTGATATCCGTTATAGATACCCATAACTTCAATGCCTTTGTAAAGCGCAAGACGTGTAACCGCACGAACCGCGGCATTCATGCCGGGAGCATCGCCGCCGCTTGTTAAAACGCCTATCCTTTTTATGTTTTTCATTATAAATCCCTCCGTGAAAATGCATGTTTCATACATATTCGAGGATATCACAAAAAAGAAATGTTGTCAATCGGTTCTATATAAAAAAACCTCGGAATACACTTGTAACAAAAGGCAAGGAGGACACAGATATGACCGATATGGGAATATACAACGATATCGCCACGCGAACAGGCGGCGATATTTACATTGGCGTGGTGGGACCGGTAAGAACAGGCAAATCGACGTTGATAAAACGCTTTACCGAAAATCTTATCCTCCCGAATATTGAATCCGAGAGCGCACGCGAACGCGCAAAAGACGAAATGCCGCAATCGGCATCGGGCAAAACGGTCATGACGACCGAACCCAAGTTTATCCCCGAAACAGCAGTCAGCATACCTCTTGACGAGGGCGCGGAATGCCGCGTGAAACTTATCGACTGCGTAGGATATGTAGTACCCGGCGCAATGGGACTTATCGAAGACGGACAACCGAGAATGGTAATGACGCCTTGGTCCGAAGAACCGCTCCCATTTGAGAAGGCGGCGGAAACAGGCACAAGAAAAGTAATCGACGAACATTCCACCATAGGCATCGTCGTAACTACCGACGGCACGGTGGGCGAACTTCCGCGAGAAGCGTATTTGGAATCCGAACGACGCGTCGTTTCGGAATTAAAAGCACTTTCGAAACCGTTTGTTGTCGTGCTTAACTGCCAAAACCCGAATTCGACGCAATCGCAGACATTGGCAAGTGAGTTGGAAACCGAACACGACGTGCCCGTGCTGCCGATGAACTGTCTTGAAATGAACGAATCCGATATAAAAGATATCCTGAGAGGGTTGCTATACGAATTCCCCGTACGCGAAATGCGTTTCACTCTACCCGCATGGATAGACGTGCTTGACGAAGACGATGAACTGAAAGCAGGTCTGCTGTCGCAGATATCCGAATCGGTCTGCCGTTTGAAACGTGTAGGCGAAATACGCGACGCCGTCGAAAGTTTCAAAGAAGAAAGCGACATCGATTCAAGGCTCGAGCATCTCGATCTCGGAAGCGGAAGCGCAAAAATCGACATTCGCATTCCCGATAAAATTTTCTATTCGATACTCGGTGAAAAGAGCGGTTTTGAAATAGAAAACGAACGCGCGTTGCTTACTATCATGACCGAACTGTCGGATATCAAGAAGAAATACGACAAAGTCGCAAGTGCTATCGACGACGTTATGAACGACGGTTACGGTATCGTTATGCCGTCTATCGAAGACCTTACTCTTGAAGAACCCGAAATAGTCAAGCAACCCGGCGGTTACGGCGTAAAACTGAAAGCAAGCGCGCCCTCGATACACATGATGAAAGCTGACATCGAAACGGAAGTCAATCCGATAGTCGGTACGGAAAGCCAATCCGAAGAATTGGTAAGTTTCCTTTTAAAGGAATTCGAAGAAGACCCAAAAAGCATTTGGGAATCCAATATGTTCGGAAAAACTCTGCACGAACTTGTCAGCGAAGGGCTCAACAGCAAGTTGGCGCACATGCCCGATGACGCACGAGCAAAAATTGCAGGTACTATACAGCGTATTATTAATGAAGGCAGCGGCGGTTTGATATGCATACTGCTTTAATATCGGTAATGTCCACGTTTTCGGAATTGAGGAACAAGGAAGTTATCAACATACGCGACGGCAGTTTGCTCGGATGCATAAGCGACCTTGAATTCAACTCCTGCACGGGCGAGATATGTTCTATAATCTTACCCGGAAACGGACTACTCGCCTCGCTTTCCGCAAAGAACCGAATAGTAATACCCTGGAAAGACATAGAACGTATAGGCAGAGATACCATTTTGGTAAAATTTGACTTGGAATTCACGAATAAAAATTCTATATTATAAATTAGGAAGAAAAAACCGAGGGCGGATAAACTCCAAAACCCTCGGTTGAATTTTTGTTATTTCAAGTTTTCTTTTATTAAACTTGCGTATGCCTGAGCGAACAGCAATATCGCATTTTCGGCTTCTTCAATGGTGTTACCGCACGCACCCACTTCCAAGATAATACTCCCTTTGGTAAGCGCCTGATTGAACGCGGCAGAACGGAGATTTATCGGACGCGCAAGTGTCGGATAAAGGTCGTTCATTTTTTGTTGCAGATGTGTAGCGAAGGTAAGATTGTCACGCCAGTCGGGGTGGTTAGAACCGCCCTCGTTTGTGCCTACAACGAGCATAAGTTGAGCGCACTCTTTGCCGTTTAAAGTAGTAAGCGGTTTTATGTTCTTCCCATTCGTATCGAACACCGAATCACGGTGCAGGTCGATAACGAATTTAATTGTCGGATGCTCGGCAAGTGCTTTTTTGATGCCCTCTCGAGAATAATTATAAGAACGGTTAAAGTCGGTCTGATCGTACATAGTCTTGTCATGAATGGTGTTTATCCCAAGCGAATTGAGTTTTTCGCAGAGCACTCCGCCTATATGAACCACCGTTTCGGATTCGACAAGCGAACGGAACGTTTCCTCGGGCGCGTAAAAATCATGCCCGTTATCGAGATAACTTTCGCTTCCGTGAGTATGTATTATCAACACAAGCGGTTCTTCATCGGGTATAGTGCCGTTTATCGGAAAGGATTTTTTCAGCAACGACGGCAAGTTGACCGAGAATTTGGTTTTGTTGATAATATTAAGCGCCGCATCTTCCGAATCTTCGTACCACGCGAGATTATTGGAAAACACGGGCAGGTCGTATTCGCCGGGGGTCGGAATAGGAATCGGTTCTTCGGGTTCGAATTCCCCCTCGGGATCGAGAACCGTTTGGCTTTCGTCATAAAAGTCACCCGCATCGAGCGCAAATGTCGGTATCCCCTCCCCCATTGCGGCAGTGCCGTAAAGCATCGAGCGCGACCCGCTTGCGCTCACTCGCGGTATCGCTTTTACAATATACGGCACAGCCATAAACACGCCGACAAGCACGGCGGCGGAAAGCAAAAGGCAAAACCATTTAAGTATGGCTTGTCTTTGCGTTACGGTTAATTTTCTTTTCATTTTATCACTTCCTCGGGAAATTATATGCGAGAAAGTCATGAAATATGATTCATTTAATCAATATAATCGTTAATTTCTTTCATTTCCATTTGATGAACGGCGATATTTATCGCACTTGCGAGAAGTTTGGCGGTTTCTCGTGCAATAACGTCATTTTCTTTCGGTGTAACGAACATATCCTTTCCGCTTCCGATAAGCACACGTTCGATAACCTGCGAGAAACCCTCGTCTTCCTTTCCGCTGTGCTCCTCAAGCAGGTCATAAGCAAGGGTTGCGGCATCTACCACCGTCGGAACACCTATCGAAATCACGGGTGCGCCGAGTACGTCCTCATTAAGTTCGGGGCGTCTGTTTGAAACCCCCGAACCGGGGCTGATTCCGCCGTCAGAGATCTGCACCGTCGAAGCAAGTCGGTTCAATCGGCGCGATGCAAGAGAGTCGATAACTATAACGCACTTGGGATTTATCGACTTGCAGACGCTTTTTATTATTTCCGCACTTTCAATACCCGTCTGACCCAAAACGCCGGGACTTATCGCCGCGACACAGCCAAACCCGGCATCGACAAAAAGATCACGGTCGATAGTTTGGATATGGCGAGTGACAAGAAGTTTTTTCACAACACGCGGTCCGAGCGAGTCGGGGGTTATTTCTTCGTTTCCCAACCCTGCCACCAAAACACAGCCGTCACTTTGGGGCAAGAGCAATTTTATTTCGTCCGCAAGAACGTTTGTCACCTGTTCGAACACGCTTTTGTCTTTTTGCCAAATTTTGCCCATTTCAATCGTTATATATTTGCCTGCGTGTTTGCCCGAAACCTCTTCGCCTTTTCCGTTCGACACTTCGGCAAGTGTTACCTTGTACCCGTTTTTGGTATATTCCTGTACGGTTATCCCCGATTCATCGCCGCGAAGTTCATGTACCTCAAGTGCCAAATCGGTTCTTTTTTCAAACATAAAACATTCTCCCACAGACTCGTTTTTTATGATTTTTCCCCAAAAGAAAAATTTTTATAATTTTTTGCCGTAACCTATTGCAAAAAGAAAAAAAGTATGTTATAGTGTAATGGTTCCAAAATTCAAATGGGAGGTGCAGAGTGCATGCCTAACATAAAATCTGCTAAAAAGCGTGTTAAAGTTACCGAAACCAAAACGCTTCAGAATAAGATGTTCAAGTCTGCTATGAAAACTTCTGTAAAGAAGTATAAGGCTGCTATTGCTGAAGGCAATAAGGCGCTTGCCGAAAAGACTTATCTTGAAGCCGTCGGCATGGTAGACAGGGCTGTTTCCAAGGGCATTATCCACAAAAATAATGCTGCTCGTAAGAAGAGCCAGTACACTAAGCTTCTCAACGGTTTAGCATAAGTAATTAGTTTAAGGCGGTGTAAGTTACCTTAACACCGCCTTAACATAAAACTTATTACCGTAGGCTTAATACTGTCTTGCAGTATGTTTTGTGTTTTGCCCTTAATTACGGCAAAAATTAAATATACGCGGGTGTAGTTCAATGGTAGAATCCCAGCCTTCCAAGCTGGTCGCGCGGGTCCGATTCCCGTCACCCGCTCCATTTTTTGTGAAAACCATTGGCTTTCGCAAGAATAATAAGTGCCTTTAGCTCAGCTGGATAGAGCAACTGCCTTCTAAGCAGTAGGTCGGGGGTTCGAGTCCCTCAAGGCACGCCATTATGGTGGCTGTAGCTCAGTTGGTTAGAGTACCAGGTTGTGGCCCTGGGGGTCGCCGGGTCGTACCCGGTCGGCCACCCCAAAAATCAAAGCAAGTCGAAAGACTTGCTTTAATTTTTGTGTTTGTGTCCGCAGGACACAACATCGTTTGACCGTTCACGGTCAACATCATTTCGAGCAAAGCGAGAACATCATTGTACCATAACGGACACAAAACGAGGTTGCGCCTCGGCGCAAATGATGTTGTGCTTCGCACAAATGATGTTGCACTTCGTGCAAATGATGTTTTGCCTTCGGCAAAAATGATGTGGGCTACGCCCAACATCATTGTTTTTCGACGTTATATTATCAATCCTCCTATTGACTCTTTACCATTCATCTGCTACACTGAAATTGCAAAATCCAAAGGAGTGCATTTTATGAAACAAGTTTTTCTCGCATTTATATCCATGATAATTTTATTATCCTGCGTTGCCTGCGGCAATAATAACGCTGAACCGAAAGAAAACACCTTTACTCACGACAGCGGTTTTTCGATAACACTTAATGACTCGTTTAAAGAGGAAAACTATAATAACTATACCGTTTCCTACAATTCTGCCGACATAACGGTGTTCGTTCTTAAAGAGGAATTTTCGCTCATGGAGGGTTTTGGCGACTACACGGTTTTGGAATATGCCGAGATGGTGCGCGAATCCAATTCCAAACACTCCCCTACCAAAATTATGGAAGATAACAGCCTTGTAAGTTTCGAGTACGGTTATTTTAACAAAGAAGAAAATATCGCTTATAAGTATTTTACAACTCTGTTTAAAGGCGACGATGCATTTTGGCTCGTGCAGTTTGCTTGCACCGCAGACGAATACGAAACACTCAGACCTCAAATGATACAATACGCAAAAACGGTTAATGTAAATCAATAACGACACATAAAAATAAAGGCTGTCATCAAGACAGCCTTTTAATATTTCAATATTGCATATTTTTCAAGGACATGTGCCTTGAAAAATATACCTATGAGTTCCGAAAATTCGGTCAAGTCGCAAAGCGACGCGAACGAATTTTATGCGAATGTACGGAACTCATAAAACCGACAAAAAATGAATATTTTTTGTCGAGAGCGTAGCGTTTAATTATAGTAAAGCAAATCACCGTAAGTCGGGAACGGCCAATAGGTGCGCTCGGTAAGAATTTCCGCCTCGTCTGCCGAACGGCGGAGTTCAGCCATAACGGGCAGAACTTCATCACGGCAGAAACTACCGCAACTTTCCGAACCCAAATTACGCTGAGCGTATTCGGCATTGGCACGGAGAAGTTTAAGCGATGCCGACATCTCGTCAGAAAGTTCGATCAAGCGGTTAAGCGTTGCCGAGGTATGGTGCGGTATCGGTGCACCGATAGACTTAAGCGTCGAAACCGTCTGTGCCAATTTAAGTATATACGAACCGACAGCAGGAATAATATCCTTACCTGCCATATCGCACATGGTAAGTGCCTCGATAGCGATTATCTTGCAATAAGATTCAAGCAAGATATCATGGCGCGAACGCAATTCCTTTTCGGTATAAATTTTATGACGTGTGAACAACTCGATGTTTTCCTTGCTTACGAAATAAGGAAGTGCATCTGCCGTTGTGGGAAGATTAAGCAATCCGCGGCGTTCGGCTTCGAGTTTCCATTCGTTTGAATATCCGTCGCCGTTAAAGATTATACGCTTGTGTTCCTTAATCGTACGGCGGATAAGGGTATTAAGCGCGGTGTGGAAATCATCGGCTTTTTCGAGTTCGTCGGCAAACTGCATCAAGCAATCTGCAACGATAGTATTTATCACAACGTTAGGTTCTGCAACAGACATTGCCGAACCGGGCATTCTGAATTCAAACTTATTACCTGTAAAAGCAAAGGGGCTTGTACGGTTACGGTCGGTGGTGTCCTTGGGGAAGGTCGGCAATACGTGAACGCCTATTTCCATTTGAACCTTTTCCGCACCGTAATAAGGAACACCCTCGTCGATAGCGTCAAGTATCGCGGTCAACTCGTCGCCGAGGAACATCGAAACGATTGCGGGAGGTGCTTCGTTAGCGCCCAAACGGTGGTCGTTACCTGCCGTTGCAACCGAAATACGAAGAAGATCCTGATGCTCGTCCACCGCCTTAATAACGGCACAAAGGAAAAGCAAGAATTGTGCGTTTTCATAAGGGTGCTTACCGGGAGCGAGAAGATTTACGCCTTTATCGGTGGCAAGCGACCAGTTATCGTGCTTACCGCTGCCGTTTATGCCCTCGAAGGGTTTTTCCTGAAGAATACAAACCAAACCGTGCTTTTCGGCAACCTTTTTCATGGTTTCCATAGTAAGTTGGTTATGGTCGGTAGCAGCGTTCGCCGTTCCGTAAATAGGTGCAAGTTCGTGCTGACAGGGCGCAGCCTCGTTATGCTTGGTCTTGGCAAGAATACCTAATTTCCAAAGCGTTTCGTCAAGTTCTTTCATGAACGCCGAAACCCTCGGCTTGATCGCGCCGAAGTAATGGTCCTCAAGTTCCTGTCCTTTAGGCGGTTTTGCGCCGAAAAGCGTTCTTCCGCAAACAACAAGGTCTTCGCGCTTGTTGAAAATTTCTTTATCTACAAGGAAATATTCCTGTTCAGGTCCGCAGTTGGGGTCTACGTGTCTTGCCTCTGTTCCGAACAGTTTCAAGATACGCATTGCCTGTTCGTTTATCGCCTCCATAGAGCGAAGAAGCGGGGTTTTCTTATCCAATGCCTCGCCGCCGTAAGAGCAGAAAACGCTCGGAATGCAAAGCGAACCGTCTTTTATAAACGCATAAGACGTGGGGTCCCACGCAGTGTATCCACGTGCCTCGAAAGTGGCACGAAGTCCGCCCGACGGAAAACTCGATGCATCGGGTTCACCCTTAATGAGTTCTTTACCCGAGAACGACATAATAACGTTGCCACTATTATCCGAAGTAACAAAGCCGTCATGTTTTTCGGCGGTTATTCCCGTCATCGGTTGGAACCAGTGTGTATAATGGGTTGCGCCATTTTCGATAGCCCAATCCTTCATCGCCTCGGCAACAACGTTAGCGACGGTTATATCGAGATCTTCTCCGCGCTGAATCGTATGTTTTAGAGATTTGTATACATCTTCGGGCAAACGCTGTTTCATAACCTCGCGGTTAAAAACGAGCGAACCAAAAATTTCGGGTACGTTGTTCATCGGCAATTCCCTCCGTTAGCCAAAGCATTGCAACCCGAACCGTCCCAAAAGGTCCGAAACGCTATGCTTTTCGGCATATTTTAATTTGTTGTCTTTGCAATACGCCCGTATTGCTGCATCCGCCGCATTAAAATCTGCTCGAAATTCAATCCCTTTTGGGTCGCAGACTTTTTAAGTAGATGATTTTTGCTTAATACAAGGAAAAAACGGAGTGAATACTGAAGTATTCACGAGTATTTTGACGATGTAGTAACAAAAATCCGCACTTAAAAAGACGGTTCGAGTTATAATGCTTTGGCTACGGAAATACTTTCCCACTTTAATACTTCTATAAATATATAACAATTCCCCTTATTTGTCAACAATTTTCGTTACGTATTCCGTTAAAAACACGTTTTTATAACAATTAGTTGTAATATAACCGATTGACATCATATTTTTGATGTGATATCATACCCCTATAAACAAAAAGGAGCGCGTTAATGAATACAAAATCATTCGAAAAATATTTCGGCAGTAACATCGGCAGAAAAATCTATATCGCAAGTCTTGCTGTAATCGCAATCGGCCTTATCGTCGGTTGGTCTTACTCGTGGAGATACGGTATCCCTGTTGCAGCCGTCGGCGTTGTGGGATTCTTTATTTCTTACGGCATACAGGTTTCGGACAAAGACGTTGATGCCCACGTAGCCGCAACGGTCGAAAATTACGCAAAAGAAAAAATAGAAGGCAAAACCATAGGCAAGAAAACGCTTGAAGCAAAAGACTTTTCGGTGTTTTACGGATACATTCGCGAAGATTCGCAAACCCGTTTCGTTGCAGGCAGCGACGGTAGAATCCGCACAAGCAAATATTATGTGACTGCCATTTCGTCAGATAACAAAAACTTCATTGCATTCACCTCGTTTTACAATCTGCTTTCAGATGAAGCACCGATAGACGATATGATATACACAAGCGGCGCGGACGAGATCGAATTCAACAGCGAAATGATCGAATTCCCCAGCGGAAACAAAAAATGCACTCTCAAAACGGTCAAAAACGGTGAAAGTAAAGAAATGATATTTTATGTGCCCAACGATGCTTTGGCAGATAAGTTGTTGTCGAACATAAAATAAAAAAATCTTATCACACCGAATACTAATTCAAAAATACGGCAAAAATACCTTCGGAACTAAAATTTCGGAGGTATTTTTTATGTCACCCAAAGAACTTCTCTATATCGAGGACGCCCTCGGTCACACCCAACAGATCAAAACCGTCTGCAACGATTTTTCCAATCAAGTAGGCGACACCGAACTGTCGAATTTCCTTTCGGAAATAGCGAAAAAACAGCAAAACGCCTTTGACCGATTCTACAACTTACTTTAAGGAGGACCGAATAATGCAAGATCAGGTTATTATGGACAACGTTCTCACAAGCGTAAAAAACGCGTGTGATATCTTCATGCACGGCGCGATCGAATCGCCCACTCCCAACGTAAACACCGCTTTCAAACAGGCACTTAACGATTGCCTTTGTATGCAAAACGAAATCTATGCCAAAATGGAGCAAAAGGGTTGGTACCCTATGACCCAAGCACCGCAACAGCAGATTCAGCAAACCAAACAGAAGTATTCGAGTTCTAACTAAAAGCAAAAAAGGCTGTCACACTAATTGTGGCAGCCTTTTGTATATTTGCATTAAATCATTTACTTTCGACGATGTAGAAATAAGACGATGTCGGAGAATTGATTATGCGAAACTTCGCACAGCAATATTGACGCCTGTCAAGTTCGGAAAGCATTTGATGTATAAGTTCGCCCTCTATCTCGCCTTCCTCGTGTCCGGGATAAACCGCGATAAGCAGTATTCCGTCGGGAGCAAGAAGATTTATAGCGGTCTTTACAGCAGAAAGCGTCGTTTCCCTTTTGGTCGTTATGCTTTTATCGCCGCCGGGGAGATAACCGAGGTTAAACATTCCCGCTTTTATCTTTCCGTCGATATATTTGTCGGCATTATGATGCGAATCGCATATAAGAGTATAATTCTCGTAAGCACCGTTTTCTTGCAACCGCTTTTCGGTACTTTTCAGCGCATCGGGTTGGATATCAAATGCATAAACCTTTCCGCTTTCGCCTACTGTTTTGGACAAAAACAGAGTGTCATGCCCGTTTCCCATTGTGAAATCAACAGCGGTGTCGCCCTCTTTAAGATGCTTTGATATAAAACTCTTTTCGGTTTCGAGAATATCTAACATTTCATCACCGTAATAATAGGGCTTATTTGTTTATATAAACGCGTTGATTGGTTTTACCGCTCTTGTAGATAGCACATATCATTTCCATGGTTTCGTATGCACTTTCAACGGGTATAAACATTTCTTTTCCGTTCTTTAAGCACTCGTAGAAATTGTTTATTTGCTTGCAGTGGTTAACGCCCCAGTAGGACTTAACGTTGCCGTATCCGAAATCTTCATCGGGTTGAACCGCATGGAACTCTCTGCCGTCGTTAAGTTTAATATCCGCTCTGTCGGCAACGAGAGTAGCGATACCGTTTTCGCAGTGGAACTCGATAAACACTTCGGCATCGTATGTATAGTAATTGATAGCATGGAAGTTCGCGAGCATACCGTTGTCGAAACGGATAACGCCCTCTGCGGTATCCTCAACGTCAATCTTTGCATGACCGCGGTTAGCGATAGTAGCGTCGACAGACTCAACGGGACGGTTTATAAGGTAGCGCATCATGTCAAGCGTATGTATCGCTTGGTCGATAATTACGCCGCCGCCTTCTTTGTCCCAAGTGCCTTTCCAATCGCTGCTTCCGTAATACGAATCGGAACGATCCCAAGTTACGTAGCACTTTGCAGACTTAATAGCGCCCAACGTGCCGTCTTCCAAAAGTTGTTTGGTAAGAACCGTACCTGCGTTATATCTGTTTTGGAAAATACAACCCAATACGACACCGTTTTCGTTAGCGGTATCAATCATTGCTCTTGCGTCTTCTATATTGATAGACATAGGCTTTTCGGTAAGAACGTGTTTACCGCGCTTACTGCATTCCATAGATACTATCGGGTGGAGATAGTGAGGCAGACAGATATGTACTACATCAATATCCTCTTTTTCGAGCATTTCTATATAGTCATAATACGCCTTTACACCGAATTCTTTCGCCTTGGCATCTGCTCTGTTCTTTTTAACGTCGCAGACTGCAACAAGTTCCGCATCGGGACATCTGACAATGCTCACAGCATGCATCGGGAATATATTACCGCAACCGATTACGGCAGCCTTGAATTTTTTCATAACAAACCTCTTAAACCTTCAAGTGATTTTCTACCGAGATTATACCACACGAAATATAAATTGCAACCCTTTTTGAACATTTACAACATTATTTCCTACGAAAAACACGATTAAGGTTAGCGAAATACTCTTTATCTATTCCGTCAAGCGTTTCGTTCGTTGTGCGGAATCGCCATTTTCCGCTGTCGTCGCCGGGGATATTCATTCTCGCGTCGCTTCCGAACCCACACATATCCTGAAACGGGATTATCGCAAGGAACGCGTTTGAACGCCATACACATTCGATAATCTTACGACAGGCAGGTGCGTTATATCCGCCCTGTCCCCAATCGCCGCTGTCGAACCCGCAGTAGTTAAGAGCAAAGTTCCGTTCTTCTCCATTCGCTTCCCAAAGCCAACCGAGCAGAGTGTTGTTATCGTGCGTACCCGTGTAGGCTATGCAGTTTTCGGGATAGTTGTGCGGCAAATGGGTGGAATCGTCATTAGGAACAAACCCGAACTGTATTATACGCATGCCGGGAAATCCGCTGTCTTCAAGCAACTTTACCACGTCGTCACCGTAACTTCCCAAATCCTCGGCAATAATAGGAACGTCGCCAAGCGCATTTTTGACCGCCTCGAATAGTTGCATTCTTGGCCCTTTTTTCCAAACACCGTCACGCGCAGTCTTGGAATCGCCGTCTATCGCCCAATATGAAGCAAAAGCGCGAAAATGGTCGATACGAACCATATCATAAAGTTCAAACTGACGTTTAATACGCTCTATCCACCAGGCATAACCCTGTTCTTTATGGTAGTCCCAATTGTACAACGGGTTGCCCCATAATTGTCCGTCTGCCGAGAAATAATCGGGCGGACAACCCGCAATCTCGTGCGGTTTATACGTTTTTTCGTCGATATCAAAAAGTTTTTTGTTCGCCCAAACGTCTGCGCTATCGCGCGAAACGTATATGGGCATATCACCGATTATTTTTATGCCAAGACGGTTTATCTGTTCTTTCGTTTCTTCCCATTGGGTATAAAAAAGGTACTGAACAAATCCGTGATATCTTATCTCGTTACGCAATTCCGATACAAATCCAAGCGCGGTTTCGTAATCCGCGCCCTTTTCCCATTCCCAAAACGATTTTCCTTCATTTTCCTTTTTTAATGCGCGGTAAAGACAATGAGAAAAAAGATTTTTGTCCTGAACAAAACCGTCTATTTTTCCTTTGAAACTCTCGTCAAGACGGGAAAAAGCAAGACGGATAAGTGTCTCGCGCTTCTCACGCGCAAACGCGTAATCGGCAACGTAAGGACTGCCCGAATATTTGGTTTTTTCGGCTTCTGAAAGTGTAACAAAACCCGATTCTGCCATTAAATCGGGACTTATATAAAGTTCATTCCCCGCAAACGCGCTGTCAGAGCCGTACGGGGAATTTGCATAATCAAGCGGAGTGAACGGCAATACCTGCCAATAGGAAAAACCCATGTCGGCAATCTTTTTTGCAAACTCGATCGCTTCCCTGCCGAACACGCCGACACCGTATTCAGAAGGAAGAGCGGAGATGCTCATGAGCACTCCGCTTCTTCTCTGTTTTTTCATTATTCTTTCTTCTTTCCGGTAGAAACATTAAGAATATATGTGATAAGGATAACCACACCTACTACCGCAAAGATACCAAGCATACCCAATCCCATATATTTAAGGTTTCTCATAAAACCTTCTTCGCCGAATCCGTAATATTCAAGTTCGACTTCTGTATCGAGAGCGTCGGAATCTTCGGACGCTTCGCTGATTGCATCAGAAACCGTTTCGGAAACATCTGTTGCCAACACTTCGCTTTCTTCGGCGCAAACGTACAAAGAACAAGCGCATATTGTAAGTACAACGGCAAAGAGAACAAAAAGTAATTTTTTCATATCTGTCAATCCCCTTTCCCTATCAACCGAAGAAATTAAGAATCATCCCGCCTGCGATAACAGAGGCGATCTGACCCGAAACGTTAACGCCTGTAGCCTGCATAAGCAAGAAGTTTTGAGGATCTTCTTTGAGTGCCATTTTATGAACAACACGACCTGCCATCGGGAACGCAGAAATACCTGCCGCGCCGATCATGGGGTTCATTTTGTTCTTTAAGAAAAGGTTTAAGAACTTCGCAAAAAGAACACCGCCTGCGGTATCGAATATAAACGCAATAAGACCGAGTCCCATTATAAGCAAGGTTGCGGGGTGGAGGAATTTTTCCGCCTGCATTTGCGAAGCGATAGTAATTCCGAGGAAGATAGTAACAAGATTTGCGAGAACCTTTTGTGCCGTTTCGGAAAGCGAATCAAGCACTCCGCATTCGCGTATAAGGTTACCAAACATAAGGAATCCGATAAGCGCAACCGAGTCGGGAGCGATAAGTCCTGCGATAACCGTAAGGATTATCGGGAAAAGAATCTTGGTGGTCTTGGAAACTTCGCGTTGAACGTAAGGCATTCTTATCATACGTTCTTTTTTGGTGGTGAGAAGTTTAATAACGGGAGGCTGGATAATAGGAACAAGCGCCATATACGAATAAGCCGCAACCATTATCGCGCCGATGTAATTAGAATCGAGTGCTTGAGCAACAACGATAGAAGTAGGACCGTCTGCCGCGCCGATTATTGCGATAGAAGCGGCGTCCTTGTCTACGAAGAACATCGAAGCCATACAAAGCGTGAAGAATATACCGAACTGAGCCGCACCGCCGAAAAGCATCAATTTCGGGTTAGAAAGAAGCGGACCGAAGTCGATCATCGCGCCGATACCGATAAAGAGTATAAGCGGGAACAGTTCGTTTGCAATTCCTGCGTTATAAAGCGTGGTGAGAGGGCCGTGTTCGCCTACTGCACCCGAAAACGGGAGATTAACTAAAATCGCACCGAAACCGATCGGAAGCAAAAGGGTCGGTTCCATATCTTTCTTTATAGCAAGATAGATAAGAACGCCGCCGATGAGCCACATAACGGCCATCTTCCAATCGAGATTCAAGACATTACCGAATACTTCCAAAAGAGCACTCATTTTTCTTTTACCTCTTGATTTACAATTTTTTGCATTTGAAGAAATTTTAACATAAATAAAACCATAAATCAATACAATTTCAAAAATAAAGACACTCATTTGCCGCCTTCTTTACCGTTTATTTGCTCGTGAAAGTTTTAAATTTATCAATAATAATTGCATTTTTGTCAATTTGTGGTAGAATAATAAAGATAATAAAAGCAAGGAGGATCATTCTTTTGCTAAAAGATATACTAACCCCAAAAAAGATACTATTTGTGCCGAACGCACATACCGAACTCCGCGGACAGATGTCGCGTTCGCGCGGTGTGACGATCGTTTCGGGAAACCTTACAGGAAACTCGCGTCAGGATATCTCGGGCGTTTCGGCGCGCGTTTATAAAAACGGCACGTACGGTTTTTCGTCCATGGCGGAATACTCCGACGATGCAGCAACCTCCGTGCTCCGCGCCGCAACCGAAAACGCCGCTTTTATGGACAAACACATTGCAAAAGGCAAACCTTCTCTGCCCGACATAAAAAACGGTTATTTTGAATTTGACGGCAATATTGCGGACTGTGAGCAGAAAGTATATATTGATTTTGCAAGAGAGATAGACGATTATATCTCTAAAAAATACAAGAATCTCGCAAGTCGTACTGTTGCGGCAAGAGAAGATTCTATGGAAAAACTGCTTTGCGTTTCCAACGGATTCGATGCTCACACCTGTTTACAGCGTTCTTATATTTACGTGTTCCTCAACGCCGAAACACCGTCGGGCGTACCCGTTGAGTTATTCAAGGCGTTTGGCGGCATCGGCGGTTTTGAAAACAACTTCAAAAACCCCGAATCGCTGTATCAGGAAATTGATAAACTTTACGAGCGTTTAATGCAAAAACGCGAGGGCGTTTATGCCGATGCAGGAGAAAAGACGGTAGTGCTCGGCGGTATAATGACGGGTATGCTCGCGCATGAAGCGGTCGGACATACGGTTGAAGCCGACTTGGTTTTGGGCGGAAGCGTTGCAGGACCTAATCTTAACCGTCAGGTCGCAAGTGAGATAGTCAGCCTTACCGACTTTGCGCATACCGCGTTCGGAAAAGAAGCACCGTTGCCTGTTTACGTAGACGACGAGGGCGTAGAAGCAGTTGATGCAAAAATCATCGAAAATGGCGTACTTGTCGGCTATATGAATAACCGCGAATCGGCACAGCGCTTTGATATGCAACCCTGCGGAAACGCACGTGCATGGGCATTTTCCGACGAACCGCTTATCCGTATGCGCAACACCGCCATACTCCCCGGCAAGGATAAGTTGGAGGATATAATCGCATC
>JAZRUR010000041.1:0-101297 GCA_045652625.1 Eubacteriales bacterium
GGAGGACTTTTAAAATGTCTGTAAAAGTTGCTATTAACGGCTTTGGCCGTATCGGCCGTCTTGCTTTCCGCCAGATGGTTGACGCTGAAGGTTATGAAGTTGTTGCAATCAACGACCTCACCAGCCCCAAAATGCTTGCTCACCTTCTCAAGTATGATACCGCACAAGGCGGTTTCTGTGGCAAGTTAGGTACTACCCCTGCTCACACCGTTTCCGCTACCGATGATTCCATCATCGTTGACGGCAAGGAAATCAAAATCTACGCTGAAAAAGACGCAGTTAACTGCCCTTGGAAAGCACTTGATGTTGACGTAGTTCTTGAATGCACAGGTTTCTACACCTCTAAAGAAAAGGCTTCTGCTCACATCACCGCAGGCGCAAAGAAAGTTGTTATTTCTGCTCCCGCAGGCAATGATCTTCCTACCATCGTTTACAACGTAAACAACGAAACCCTTACTGCTGAAGATACTGTTATCTCCGCAGCTTCCTGCACCACTAACTGCCTCGCTCCTATGGCTAAGGCTCTTAATGACTATGCAGCAATTCAGAGCGGTATCATGACCACCGTTCACGCATACACCGGCGACCAGATGATTCTTGACGGTCCTCAGAGAAAGGGCGACCTCAGAAGATCCAGAGCAGGTGCTATGAACATCGTTCCTAACAGCACCGGCGCTGCAAAAGCAATCGGTCTTGTTATCCCTGAACTCAACGGCAAACTTATCGGTTCCGCACAGCGTATTCCTACCTGCACCGGTTCCACCACCATCCTTATCGCTGTTGTTAAGGGTGCTGACATTACCAAGGACGGCATCAACGCTGCAATGAAGTTGGCTGCTACCGAATCCTTCGGTTACTCTGATGAAGAACTCGTATCTTCCGACATCATCGGCATGCCCTACGGTTCTCTCTTCGATGCAACCCAGACCATGGTATCCAAGGTTGACGACGATACCTATCAGGTACAGGTTGTTTCGTGGTACGACAACGAAAACTCCTACGTTTCTCAGATGGTTCGTACTATCAAATACTTCGCAGAACTCAACTAATTATAACCAATATAAAACGGACGCCGAATCGGCGTCCGTTTTTTTATTGAAACTCTTTTAATTTATAACCGTAATAGTCTGCAATCAACTTTTGTTGTTCATTCGTAATCGTGTTTGTGGGATTAATACCGCTTGAAATTATTTTCAATTTTATTTCAGCGGCTTTTTCTATTGCGTGAGCCAAACCAAAAGCAGAGGCGATATCGTTACCCGAAGCAAAAATTCCATGAAACGCCCAGATAACCGCATTATAATTGATAATCTTTTCGGCAGTTGCCTTTGCAAGTTCCAAACTTCCCGGGATATTAAATCCTACAACTCCAACCCCTTCGGGAAATACAAACGCGCATTCGGTTTCGCTTTCCCATAACGCGGTCGATATAGATTTATCATCTTGCGGCAATAGGTACGATAATGCAACAATATTTGTAGGGTGGCAATGATACACCGCTCTACCGCCGTTACGTTTCTTTAACTCACTAAGCGACATAAGATGTCCGCAAAGTTCACTTGTAGGCCGTATACCGCCCCACACGATACGATACGATGAACCGTCACCGGATATTTCGCAAACACAAAATTTCGTTTCTGAGTCGTTTTTTAAGTCTATAAAATAACTTCCCGTGACCGTAGTGAAAACATACTCGTTTGCCATTCCAAAAACTGCTTCAGGAAGCGATACCCATTCTCTGTCGAAAGAGAAATCGTCAATTACTGATTCAACTTCCTCTTTTGTCAGTCTAAGCGATATATTACCGGCGTTTCTCTCATGCCAACCAAATGACGAACCGTAATTAATAAATCTTAACGCCTCATTATAAAAGGAACTATTAATAACTTTCATTATTTAATACCAACATTAATTATAGAAAACTTTATTAAATTTCATGAATATAAAGTAAAAATCCCGACCGCATACGCAATCGGGATTTTTGGTCTGAGTGACTGGACTTGAACCAGCGGCCTCTACCACCCCAAGGTAGCGCGCTACCAAACTGCGCCACACCCAGATATGTCATTCCTGACAACAAGCGAAATTATAGCACAATACTCTTCACTTGTCAACCCTTTTTCGAAACAATTTTTGCTTTTTTGATTTGTTGACAACATTACTTTATGATGATATAATTCATAAAAGCAATTGATTACGGAGTATAAAATGAAAACTGATATAAAAAAGGAATTATTTGATCTAAAAATCACGATAAACAAAGCACGATATAATTTGATGTTTATAATTATACTCACTATTATAAACATTGTTTTTATAATTTTCAAGGGAACTACCATTATCCCCTTTTCTTGTTCGATCGCTACGTATGCAACAGCATTTGCTATGGAAAATTCGTTACTACCTGTTGGTTTGACTATCGCGGCCCTTATCCTCTTGCCGCTTCTTATTTGCTATTTCAAATCAAAAGACAACGCTTTATTTATAGTAGCACCCGTCGGCATTTTGGTTGTTGACAGTCTTGCGTTGGTTATAATTTCAATCATTTCCGGTGCTATAATTTCTGTAAGTTTTTTATTTGATTTCATTTTCCATATCATTTCTATTTTCTACTTGATAAAAGCAGGTAAAGCATACAAATCACTTGGAGATTTCAACGCTATACCAGACGAAATAATTTCTGAAACAATCGATGATTCAGATGATGAAGATCTGAATTATGATGACGATGAAGATGTTGAATCTACCGAACCTATTTCAGAATACAACGATGACGGCACAGAACCTCTACTAAAAGGCGATTATAAGGGATTACATGTGTTTGCTGTTATCAGAAACGGAACGGCAGAACTTGTTATAAATAACTATGTCTGTGATTCACTTGAAGTCACATATTTTACAGAGTTTGAACTAAAAGCAATAGTCAATAATATTAACTTTTCTTTCCAATATAACCAAGATCATCACTCCGAAACGATGTTTCTTTACGCCGACGATACTTTGTTGGATAGCGTGAATAATCTATAATCAAAAGAAATCCTCTGTGCTAATTTACACAGAGGATTTTTTATTATACCATTTTTTCCTGTTTTACTTTTTTATCAATAACATGACGTGATGCTAATTCTTTCATAACATCATCAACCGAAATTTCCATATCTGCCATAAGAACGAGCGCGTGGTACATCAAATCAGCAAGTTCATAAATCGTTTCCGCCTTATCGTCTGCTTTACCTGCAATGATAACTTCTGTTGATTCTTCGCCAACCTTTTTGAGGATCTTATCTCTTCCCTTATCAAAAAGATATGTTGTATACGAACCCTCTTTCCTATCGGTTTTACGGCCTTTGATAAGATCCATCAAACCTTCGATAGTAAACGGCGCGGCATTTTCAACTATTGTATTAAAGAAGCAACTCTCATTACCCGTGTGACATGCAGGACCTGCAGGAATAACGTTGATAAGCAAGGTATCCATATCGCAGTCGGTAGCAATAGAAACAACCTCTTGTACGTTACCCGAGGTTTCACCCTTGCGCCAAAGTTCGTTGCGAGAACGCGAGAAGAAACAAGTGCGTTCTTCTTTCAAAGTGATCTCAAGACTTTCGCGGTTCATATAAGCAAGCATTAAAACCTTGCCCGTGCGCGAATCGGTAACAATCGCGGGTATAAGTCCTTTGTCATTATATTTAAGTTCGTTAATATTAATCATTATTACTACCAATCCTTACATTAATTCCGTTCGCTTTAAGTTCCTTTTTTAAATCCGATATTTTAATATCACCAAAATGAAAAACCGATGCGGCAAGTCCGGCATCAACTTCAGGAACTTGTTTAAATAAATCAATAAAGTGTTGTACACTACCTGCGCCGCCCGAGGCGATTACAGGCACCTTAACAGCATCACAAACGCGTTGTAGCAGTTCTATATCAAACCCGTCACGCACACCGTCGGTATCAATCGAGTTAACGACCAATTCACCCGCACCGGACTCTACACCGTTCTTAAGCCAACTGATTGCCTCGATCCCCGTGTCTTCCCTGCCGCCTTTCGCAAACACGCGAAATTCGCCGTCTACGCGCTTTATATCGGCGGATAGGACAACGCATTGGCTACCGAATTTTTTTGCACCCTCGTAGATAAGAGAGGGGTTACGTATTGCACCCGAATTCACACTAACTTTATCGGCACCGCTTTCAAGAACGCGAGTGAAATCATCAACAGTATTAATGCCTCCACCGACAGTAAGAGGAATAAAAACATTCGAAGCCGATTCGCGAAGAATATCCGCGAACAACTTTCGTTCCTCAAACGAAGCGGTTATATCGTAAAACACAAGTTCATCTGCGCCACTTGCACTATATTCCGAGGCAAGTTTAATTGGTGAGTCGACATCATTTAAGCCGAGAAAGTTTTTACCTTTAACAACCCTGCCGTTTCGTACATCAAGACAAGGAATAATGCGCTTTGTTATCATAACGCACCCTCCCCTGCCGCTATCGCAGACACAAGGTCAATGTTTCCGTTGTATATCGCTTTTCCAAGTATTGCCCCGTATGTACCGCATTCGCGAAGTTCCCGTATATCGTCAATCGAGGTAACGCCGCCCGATGCTATCAGTTTCAATTCATATTTCGAAAGTATCTCACGATACAGATCGGTATTAGTACCCGAAAGCGCACCATCCTTCGAAATATCCGTACATATAATTGTATCTATCCCTAACGAAAGCATTTCGCCTATGAAATCAAGTGTAGGAATACCGCTTTGTTCAAGCCAACCGCTTATCGAAACTATGCCGTCACGTGCATCAACACCAACAGCAATTTTCTTTCCGAATTCCGATATTGCTTGTTTCAAAAATGCCTTATCGGAAACGGCAGAAGTACCAAGAATAACTCTGTCAGCACCCGCAGATACATATTTTTCAACAGTATTTATATTGCGTATACCGCCGCCTATCTCGCAAGGTATATCAACCGATGAGATAACAGACGCAACTGTTTCAAAATTAGTAGGTTCACCCGCACGTGCCCCCTCAAGGTCAACGAGATGAATGTAACTCGCACCTTTTTCCTTAAAACCACGCGCTATATCAAACGGAGTGCCGTAAACCGTCATCTGTGCGTAATCGCCTTTAAAAAGACGAACTGCCTTTTTTTCAAATATATCTATTGCCGGTAAAATCTGCATAAAATCACCTAAATCTCACAAAAAGACTTCAATATCATTAATCCTGCATCTCCGCTTTTTTCGGGATGATACTGTGCGCCCATAACGTTACCGCGTTGAACCGAAGCGGTTAACATCGAGCCATATTCGGTACGCGCAGTAATAAATTCATCGGGGCAATCCGCATGAAAAGAATGAACAAAATAGACGAACTCACCATTGGGGGTGTACTTATAAATGTCGCCCTTATTCTCGGTAAACTGCAAAGAATTCCAACCTATTTGCGGAATTTTGTTTCCCATAGCAAGAGGTTCAATGGAAACAACTTTACCGGGTATTAGTCCAAGACCGTCATGTTCACCGAACTCAAGACCTTTTTCAAACAACAGTTGCATACCAAGACAAATTCCCAACAACGGAGTTCCGTCACTCGCGGCATGTTTAACAATCTTGTCAAGTCCGTTTGCCTTAAGTGCGTCCGCCGCATCGCCAAAAGCGCCAACACCGGGCAGAATAAGCCGTTCGCATTTTGCAATGGCTTTTTCGTCGGAAACCTTTTCTGCGGATATTCCAAGATACTTAAGCGACGATACTAGAGAAAAAAGGTTTCCTACGCCGTAATCAATAATACCAACCATTAAAGCACTCCCTTTGTAGACGGAAGAACGCCTTCGCGTCTTGGGTCGAACGAGGTCGCTTCATCCATAGTTCTGCCAAAGGATTTAAAACAACCTTCAATTATATGGTGAGTGTTTCTTCCTGCAAGTTTATTAATATGCAGCGTAAGTTTTGCGTTACGTACGAATGCCAAGAAAAATTCACTGACAAGTTCGGTATCAAAATTGCCCACTTTTTTTGCAGGTACATCCAAACTGATTGAGAGATGCGGTCTGCCCGAAATATCAACAGCAGTCAACACCAATGATTCATCCATAGGTATTGTCTTATCGGCATAGCGTTTAATGCCTTTCATATCGCCGATGGCTTTGCTAAAAGCCATACCAAGGCAAATCCCTACGTCTTCAACCGTGTGATGCGCGTCAACCTCTAAATCACCGTTACATTTAACAACAAGATCAAACATACCGTGAGAAGAAAACAATGTGAGCATATGGTCAAAGAAACCAACACCGGTATCTATCTCGCTCTTTCCCGAACCGTCAAGATTCAAACTAAGGTAAATATCTGTTTCTTTGGTTTTTCTGTTAATTTCAGCAGTTCTCATATCTTCCCTCCAACTATATCCGCAATTGCATCTGCAACTGTTTCCATTTGTTCAGGTGTTCCAATAGATATTCTTAAATATTCATCAATACGTTCTTTGTCAAAACGTCTGATAAGTATTTTTTTCTTTCGTAACTCTTCAGCAATAAATCTACCTGAAATCGAACCGTGTTTAGCAAAAACAAAATTCGTTTTCGACGGTAGAACCTCAAAGCCGAGTTTAACAAGTTCAGCACTGAATTTATCACGTGTATCACATATTTCCGATATACACGATAAATAGTAACTGTCATTTTCAAGCACAGAAATACCCGTTGCCTGAGTCAGACTGTTAACGTTATACGGATTAATGGAAAACTTAACCTTTTCCAAGTCAGATGCTATATCTTCTGATGTAATTATATAGCCAAGACGTGCACCTGCCATACCGCGCGATTTTGAAAAAGTACCAACGATGACCAAGTTGTCATGTTTAGACAAAAGTTCAACACAACTTTGACCCGAAAAAGCGGCATAAGCCTCATCAATAACAACGATATTATCGGCGTTATTAGAAAGTATTTCGTCAATCTGATCAATCGTTAAGCGTTTGCCCGTAGGAGCGTTAGGATTGGCAATAAAAATCGTTTTACCCAATCCAAAGTAGTCGGTATATCTTATTCCGAGTTCCTCGTCTAAAGGAATAATTTGTTTTTCTATGCAGCACAAATCAGCATATACCGAATAAAAACCGTACGTTATGTCAGCAAAAGCCGCTCCGCAATCTTTACCGCAAAAAGTTAGGAAACATAAATATAATGCATCATCCGAACCGTTTGTGAAAATGACATTGTTTCCGCCGTAACCAAATACTTCTTTGAAGTTTTCCTTGAGTTTTTTACAAGTAAGGTCGGAATACAAATTCATCGTGTCCACTGCTTTAGCGGTTTCATCTGCAACACCGTCGGCAGGAGGATACGGAAATTCGTTTGTATTTAATTTTATAAATTCACCGGGATTGGGCTGTTCACCCGGGATATACGCCTTTAAAGATGAAAGACGTTTATCTAAAAAACGGCTCATTTTAATTCTCCTTACGAACCAAGGCGCTTCTTGCGTGTGCATCAAGGCCCTCGCGAGATGCGAATAACGCAATCTTATCTGCATCATTAAGCATCGCTTCGCGCGGATAATAAGTATATTCTATTGTTTTGATAAAATCGTCAACCGATAACGCACTTGCAAAACGAGCAGTACCGCTTGTCGGAAGCACATGGTTAGTTCCAGAAAAATAATCACCAACTGCCTCAGGACAGTTACTTCCTAAAAATACCGAACCTGCATTTCTAATTTTCGAGAGAAGTTCAAATGCATTTTCCGTATTAATTTCAAGATGTTCGGGTGCTAACCTATTAGAAATTTCTATTGCTTCGCAAATGCTGTCTGCAATAATAATTTTTCCGTTATTTTCTATCGAAACTCGCGCAATGTCTTGCCTCGGCAAAACTTGAAGTTGTTTTTCGAGTTCAACAGCAGTTTCCTCTGCAAGTCTTACGGAATCGGTTATCAAAACTGCCGCGGCATTCTTATCGTGTTCGGCTTGAGAAAGCATGTCCGCCGCTGCGGTTTTAGGGTCGCAACTGTCGTCAGCAATAATTAAGATCTCGCTCGGACCTGCGATCATATCAATATCAACAATACCGTAAACCTGTCTTTTTGCTTCTGCAACAAATGCATTGCCGGGGCCTACAATTTTATCGACTTTCGGAACAGTTTCCGTACCGTACGCAAGTGCCGCAACTGCCTGTGCGCCACCCATACAGAACAGCCTGTCAACGCTCGCCACATAAGCCGCCGCAAGAATATCATCTCGTATTGAACCGTCAGCAGATGGCGGAGTTGTCATTATGATTTCATCAACACCTGCAATTTTTGCAGGAATACAATTCATCAAAACCGAAGAGGGATATGCCGCCGTGCCACCCGGTACATAAAGCGCAACTCGTTGCAAAGGCAAAACTTTTCTGCCTATTTTAACACCGTTATCACGAGCAATTTCGTATCCCTCGCGTGTCTGTGCAACGTGATATTCGCGGATATTGTCAGCCGCTTCGTCAAGCACCGCTTTAAACTCAGCGTCCGTGCGTTCATATGCCGCTTTCATTAGGTTTGAGTCTATTTCAAAATTCTCTAATTCGACCTTATCAAATTTAAGACTGTATTCACGTAGCGCTTTGTCACCATTTTTGCGCACATTTTCGATTATTTCGCGAACAATACCCGAAACATCAAGCGCATCGGTTTCTCTGTCAAATATCTCTTTTTCGTTATAACTTTTTAAAATTTTAATCATTTAGCGTTCTCCGCAATAAACTTTGTTGTCGTATCAAGCAGTTTATTTATGCTTTCAGATTTGAATTTATATGCCGCTTTGTTGGCAACAAGACGTGCACTGATGTCACAAATTGTTTCAAAAACAACAAGGCCGTTTTCGCGCAAGGTTGCTCCGGTTTCGACAATATCAACAATAACGTCACTTAAATCAAGCAACGGTGCTATTTCGATAGAACCGTTCAGTTTGATTATATCAATATCGCGCGATTGCTTAGAATAATAGTTCCACGCAATATTGGAAAACTTGGTAGCAACACGAATAGTTCTGTCGGTAGGAATACGCATTCCTTTTTTACCTGCAACCGCCATCTTGCATTTTCCGAAACCAAGATCGCAAAGTTCATAAATATCGGGTGAATATTCAAGTAGAATGTCTTTACCTACAACACCGATATCAGCAGCGCCGCGCTCAACATATATCGCAACATCGGAGGGTTTTGCCCAAAAATATCTAACACGGTTTTCGGGGTTTTCGAAAATTAATTTTCTGCCTCCATCAAGTATTTCGGGGCATCCGTATCCGATAGATTCAAATAAAGAATAAACCTTTTCGCCAAGCCTTCCCTTGGGAAGTGCTATATTTATGTAATCATTCATATTTCAAACTCCCATCGGAACTCATAGTCGCCTTTGTTCTGTATTTCAAACCACATTCGGGTTCATCTGTCAATGCAATGCATCGTCTACCCGAAGCAACAATTTCACGCTCTACCGTAAGCACTTTTGAAGGGTCGCAGTCTTTAGAATACTGAAGAAAAACATCATAGTCGTATTCTTTTTCGCGATAATTGAAATTATCAAGCAAATCGGTGGAAACCGCAAACCCTGCCGCAGAAGTTTCGACACCGAATCTCCGTACAAGATTATCATATCGTCCGCCGGATAAAACACTTTTGGGCACACCGTTGATAAAACCTTGGAAAACCAAGCCGTTATAATAATTCATATCATTAATAACGGAAAAATCGAGTATAAACTTATGTGACAACCCAAATGATGCAAGTATGTCCGAAAGCGCAACGAGTTCTTCATAACTAGCGCGTGATACATCTCCGCATACTAATTTTTCGGCGTCCTTAATTACATCGCCAAGTTCACCGCATACAGTAATAAGACCGCAAAGTCTTTCTGTTGTATCACTGTCGACAGAAAACGATGCACAAAGTTCACGTAACCCGTGAATATTTTTCTCTGCAATTAATTTTATAAAATGCTCATGTGTGATTTCATCATGATCAACCGCATCTAAAATTTCTGATATCAAACCCATATGCGAAACTGCAATACGGTATTTTTCATCAGCGTTAGAAAGGCTTTCTGCCGCAAGAATTAAAATCTCCGCCAAAGCACGAACATCAAGTTCACCGATGTATTCAAGTCCCACATGAGTAGTTTCCTTAATATCACCTGCACTGGTATCGGCGATATATACATTTTCGTTATAATACAACTTCTCGGGCAATGAAGAAGCACGAATATTTTTAACAATAGAAAGAGTAATGTCCGGCTTAAGAGCAAGTAACCTGCCCTTAGGGTCTGTTACCGTTATAATATTGCCGTTTCTAAGAAACGATTTATTTTCCAGATAGAGGTCGTATTTTTCAAACTTGCTCATCTTGAATTTTTTATATCCGTACGCCTCATAAAGCCGTCTTAATCCGAGTACATATTCCTCGTCGCGACGAAGCACAGCATTGTTAGAACCCATTGCAATCACCTGCATTTTCAAAATGTACAATCATTATATCACACAAGTTCGCTTTAGTCAAGTAAATAATTAAAGTTTTTCGCATAACATTAACTTTTTTCGTGACTGTTTATTATACAAATCGTATAAAAATAACGAGCGAAACCAATCCTTTTGATTATATCCGTATTAATGTTTTTTGTCAATGGATTTATATAGAGAATATAATTATATAAGGAGGAATCCAAGAAAAAACGCAAAGGAAACAATATCATGCCGAAAAAAATAACTATGGATACCCTCACCCCGGGAGCAGAGGGTATCGTAAAGGAACTGAAGACCGAGGGGAGCATGAGAAAAAGGCTTCATGATTTAGGCATTATCGAGAACACAGAGATACGATGTGTTGCCGAAAGTCCGCTCGGTGACCCGAAAGCCTATTTGATAAGAGGCTCAATAATCGCATTGAGAAAAGAAGATGCACAAAACATCATCATAGAAACAGAAAACATAGATAACGAAAAAACCGTCCTATTGGCAGGCAACCCAAACGTCGGCAAAAGCACCGTGTTCAATGCATTAACCGGTATGCATCAACATACAGGCAATTGGACAGGCAAAACGGTAAGTTCAGCGCTCGGAACTTTTTCGACTGATTTATACAAATACAATATCATCGACCTACCGGGGACATATTCTCTTGATGCCCGTTCTGCGGAAGAAGAGGTGACAAAGAATAACATTATCAGCAATGACGCTGATGCCATCATAATAGTGTGCGACGCAACAAATCTCGAACACTCACTCTATCTTGCGCTGGAAACTATTGAAATCACAAAACGAGTTATAGTTTGCATAAATTTGCTGGATGAGGCAGAACAACAAGGCATAAAGATCAATCTTCAACTTTTGGAAGAAACGCTCGGCGTTAAAACGGTCGGTATTATCGCAAGAAAGAAGAAAACTTTATCTGCTCTAACCGAGGCACTGGACGAACTTGTCGTTATACCCAAAAGTAGTAACACCGACTTTTCCACGGAAATAACTAATGATGAATACTATAAATCAAAGCGTATATTACGTGCCGAAGAAATAGCAAAACAATGCACAAATGATTTCGGCAAAAAGCGTGAATTCGGCAGAGCAGATAAAATATTAACGAGTAAAGTTTTCGGTTATCCGATTATGTTATTAATGTTGTTAGCACTATTTTGGATAACTATTGTCGGTGCTAATTATCCATCGAAACTGCTGTCAAAATTATTAATAACGATCGGTGAATATATAAGAAACATTTTTATAATGTTAGATTTTAATAACACCGCCATATCACTTTTAATTGACGGGATATACGAAATGACCGCAAGGGTAGTTTCGGTTATGTTACCACCTATGGCGATTTTCTTTCCGCTTTTTACAATTTTAGAAGATTTGGGTTATCTTCCGCGTGTTGCTTTTAATCTTGATAAACCTTTTAATAAATGCAAAGCCTGTGGAAAACAGGCGTTAACAATGTGCATGGGCTTTGGGTGTAACGCATGTGGAGTAACGGGCGCACGAATTATAGATTCATCACGCGATAGACTGTTGGCGATTCTCACAAACAGTTTCGTCCCATGCAACGGAAAATTTCCAACTATAATCGCTATAATATCCATGTTTCTCATTGGTTCTTCGGTTGGATTCGTTTCAAGTGTTTTATCCGCACTTGTACTAACTGTAGTAATAGTTATTGGTGTTGTTTTAACGTTTTTCGCAACCAAACTGATATCTTCTACTCTCCTTAAAGGTGAATCTTCATCTTTTGCACTTGAAATCCCGCCGTTTAGAAAACCTCAATTTACAAAAATCGCAATTCGTTCAATACTTGACCGCACCATTTTCGTTCTTGGCAGGGCTATAGTTGCCGCAGCACCCGCAGGATTATTGGTATGGATATTCGCAAATGTAAATATATGCAACGAAAGCATCTTAAGTCATTGTATTGATTTCTTAAATCCGGTAGGAACATTTTTCGGTCTAGACGGTGTCATACTAACCGCCTTTATACTCGGCTCAGCAGCAAATGAAACGGTTATCCCAATAATGATTATGTCCTATTTGTGTTTAGGAAGTCCTACGGATTTCTCGAGCCTTGCTCAACTACGTGAACTTCTGATTGCAAACAACTGGACAATAATAACCGCCGTATGTACAACAATATTTACACTGCTGCATTGGCCCTGTGCAACGACCTTAATTACTGTAAAAAAAGAAACAAACAGCATTAAATGGACGATAGTCTCTGCACTACTGCCGACCGTATTCGGACTGTTGATTTGTTTTTGCATCGCAACTATATCAAAAATTTTGTAGAGGAAATTTGAGTATACTTGGTTGACAGAAAGACACAAACGCGTTATTATATTTCATAGTAACAAAAACAATGGAGAATAAAAAATGAACGACCGCGAAATTTCCGAAATCAGACGCCGACTACGCCCCGAAAAGAATAATATCGGACGTATTCGCGGCTGCTATGTAAATGATAATCATGTAATAATATCCGAATTTGATCAAATGCTCGGACTTATTTCAAGTAACGAAGCAGAGGAAATACTTTCTTTATTACGCAAAAGTCTTTCGGGTTCTATCGGAAGAAATCTTTTGGATATTTCTTTTTCAAACCAACAGGTTCTCGAAAGCGAAGAACACAAACTTTTATCCGCGCTTCGTTCTTCCTCCCTTTCGGACGATGACGCGGTAAAAAAGTTTTACGAAAAGGCGATACAGTCGGTTGATATTGAGGGGAGTTATTTCATACTTCTCGCTAATGACAAATATGACATTTTCACTTACGACGCAAACGGCGAGAAAAATGAATCTCCCGAAGTATTTTCTTATATTATTTGCGCAATATGCCCGATTAAGGTCGCCAAACCCTCTTTAGGATACAATTTAGCGGAATCGAAATTCAAAAATATAATACGCGATTCTATCGTCTCTTCGCCCGAAATCGGCTTTATGTTCCCCGCCTTTGATTCCAGAACCGCAAACATTTATGGAGCGTTATTATATACAAGAGATATCTCGTTGGCGCACGAAGAATTTGTTGATACGATCTTCAAAACAGATATTCCGATGCCTGCAACAGAACAAGCAACAAGTATTGCCGAGATCTTGAACGATACCGTTGCAGATGATTGCAGTCTCGAACTTGTTCAGGCAATGCAAGCACAACTTATCGAACTTACTGCCGACCATAAGACTAACAAAGAAGACGAACCTTTAACCCTTTCCGCAAAAGATATGAGCACCTTGTTGCGATTCGGCGGCGTAAACGAGGATGCGATTGGCGCATTTTCAGAAAAGTTTGAAGACGGATTCGGTTCAACCGCGGCGGTTCACCCTTCGAATATAATCGACATGAAGAAATTCGAAGTCAAGACTCCGGAAGTAACAGTTAAAGTTAGTCCCGAATGTAGTGAACTCGTTCAAACCAGAATTATCGACGGAACAAAATATCTCCTTATCCGCGCTGACGGAGATATTGAAGTAAACGGTATCAGGATCAATATCAACGAATAATTTTCAAGAGGTATATCTAATGCCACAGGAAATCCAATATCATTTAGGATACTACTTTTTCGCGCCCCAAGGGCGATTCGAGCCGTGCGGCATGTTTACTTCCGACCATATTATTGCGTCATTGATATCTATAGCGATTGTGCTTACCTTGTTGCTCATAAATAAAAAAAGAGTTTTGGTCCTTAACAAACAAAGAACATTACGTGTATGCGCTGTATTATTAACTGCACTTGAAATAATTAAAATTTCCCACAGTTTTATTTACGGAGACTATTATCTTGATGCATGGTTTCCGCTATCCTATTGCGGTCTCTTTATTTTCGCATTATGGATGGCAGGTTACGGCAAAAAACGAATCAAACGTATCGGCGAAGTATTTATTGCATACGGTTGCCCTTTTGCCGGTGTGGCATTTTTAATCTTCCCCACCACTTCGTTAATGATTTTTCCTGTATGGCACTATTTTTCCATTTACAGTTTGTTCTTTCATTCACTAATGATATATATAGGGCTCACACTTTTATTTGATGAGGAAATTTTTAATACAAACTCATTTCTGAATTACTTGTTTTTTGTCTTTATATTTGCAATACCGGCAATAACTTTAAATTGCATTTACGGCTGCAACCTCATGAACCTACGTGAGCCTTACAATATACCTATACAAAGTTTACAAAATATTTACATGTCGCACAACTTCTTATACACGGTATTAGTACTATTTTTGTATAGCCTAATCCCTTTGATAGTTGGGTTCGTGACCAGAAAAATCAGAATCAGACAATAACCATAAACGTGTTCCTTAAAAAGAGCACGTTTTTCATTTTACCACGTATTTTTTGTTACAATATGTAGTATTTACTATTGCAATTATAGATATATTATGTTATAAGTATTTATATAATATTAAATTCATGTGTCGGAGTATATATGGAACTCGGGTTAAAAAATAAAAAAGTTCTTATAATTGGCGCGAGCAAAGGGATCGGCAGAGGGATTGTAAAAGGCTTCTCCGAGGAAGGCGCCAATATAGTCGCCGTTGCACGTTCCGAAGAACTGCTAAAAGAAGTCGCGGCTGAATCAAAGGCTTCGGGCTCCGCATCTTTCGCTTATGAAGTGAAAGATATCATGGAATGCGACACGCAAGTTTTTGCTGATGAACTATTACAAAAGTACGGTGTTTTTGATGTCGTTGTACATAACGTCGGCGGCTCTTTGATCAGCAGAAACCATTTAGGCGGTTCAGATGATTGGAACTACGCATTAAAGTTCAATGCTGTTGCCGCAATAGATATGAACAGTCGTCTTATTCCCCCGATGATTGAACGCGGCTACGGTAGAGTGATTCACATTTCTTCCATTTCTGCCGTTATGCTTCGCGGAAATCCGCTATACGCTTCTGCCAAGGCATTCCTTAACGCCTATGTAACTACCGTCGGCAGGCAACTTGCACCCACAGGGGTTGTATTATGTTCGGTAATGCCCGGTGCTGTTGCTTTCGAAGGAAGTTATTGGGACAAGTCTATTAAAACAGGAGAACCTAAGGTTGATGACTTTTTAAGACATCATCAAGCGGTCAACCGCTTTGGCACTCCCGAAGAAATAGCAAATGCAGTTCTGTTCATGGCAAGTGATAAATCTTCTTTCATGCAAGCGACCAATATACCCGTTGACGGCGCTAATATGTAGAGGTATCTTATGAAACGCGTTTTTGATTTTACAGTAAGTCTTATAGGTTTAATAATACTATCACCTATTTTTCTTTTCCTTGCACTTATGATAGTTATAGATTCACGCGGTGGAGTATTTTTTCGCGGTGTGCGTGTTGGTCAACACGGCAAGGATTTTCGCATTTTCAAGTTCCGCAGTATGCGTCCCGATTGTGAAGGCAAAGGAAAGTGGAACGTCGGCAACAACGATGACAGAATAACTCGCGTTGGTCATTTTTTGAGAAACACCAAATTAGATGAACTTCCCCAACTGATCAATGTACTTAAAGGTGATATGAGTCTCGTAGGCCCGCGACCTGAACTAAGAGTATATATCGATATGTATACTGAACGCGAAATGCCGATACTTGATTTAAAACCCGGCGTTACCGACTGGGCTTCAATGACAAACTTCGAGCAATTCAAGGGCTTTACCGAAGCGTCCGATCCCGACGAGTATTATTTAAAAGCGGTCCGCCCGTTAAAACTAGAATTGCAACTCTATTATCGTAACAACAACAGTTTCATAGGCGATTTAAAATGTCTTTTTTGGACAGTATACAAGGTAATTACCAGATCTCAGAAACTACCTGCTGAGGTGCAAGAAATCGTTGATAAAAAACGCACTGAGTTTGAAAAAGAATTTTAAAATCAATCTCAAACAAAAGGAGTGAATACAGTATGACAAGCGAACAATTAGCATGGCTCATACGGCGTCATGGCATTGAAATGACGCATATATCAGGCGGCAGCCACATCGGCGCAATTCTTTCTGTTGCCGATATTATTGCAGTACTGTATTCAGATGTTTTAAAATTCGATACAAACAACCCAAAATGGGATGAACGCGACCGTTTTATATTAAGTAAAGGCCACGCAGGCGGTGCAGTATATGCCGCACTCGCCGAGTCTGGTTTTTTCGATATCGACGAACTTAAAACTCACTATCAAAACGGAAGCAGACTTTCCGGTCATGTTTCTCATCATCTGCCCGGTGTCGATTTATCAACCGGGTCTTTAGGACATGGTTTATCCGCGGGTGTAGGAATGGCAATCGCTGCTAAGAAGGACAACAAAAAGCATCGTATCTTTGTTGTTCTAGGCGACGGCGAATGTAACGAAGGATCAGTTTGGGAAGCAGCACAAGTTGCCGCGCACTTCTCTCTTGATAACCTTGTGGCTATCGTCGATAACAACAAAATGCAAAGTCTCGACTATTGCGATAATACATTAAATTCCGGTTTCTTAACCGAAAAGTGGGCCGCTTTTGGTTGGAATGCTTTAATGATCGATGGTCACGATCATAATTCTCTTCGTGATGCATTAAAGACCGCCCAAAATAAAAACGAAAAGCCTACCGTTATAATCGCCGAAACAATCAAAGGTAATGGTGTATCTTTCATGGAGAGAGATATCCTTTGGCATTACCGCTTCCCTCACGACGGTTGGGAATACGATTGCGCCGTTAACGAATTACATAGCATTAAACCCGATGGTGTTATTGATAGATATACGCCTAACGGAATAGAAAACCCAAAACTTCCTAATGAAAACGATATTGAAGTCGGTATAAGTCATATCATGTCGGAAACCTATAAACCCACGTGGTACACTCGGGAGGCATAATAAAATGAGAGATTCTTTTGTAAAAACACTCATAGGCCTCGCACAAAAAGACCCGAATATCGAACTAATAACAGGCGACTTGGGTTTTGGAGTCTTGAAACCTTATTGGGAAATTATTCCTGACCAGTTTATTAATGCAGGAATTGCGGAACAAAATATGACATCACTTGCCGCTGGTATGGCACTTGAAGGAAAAACGGTGTTCACATATTCTATCGGCAACTTCCCTACTCTTCGATGCGTTGAGCAAATCAGAAACGACTGCGCATATCACAATGCGAATGTAAAAATAGTCTGCATTGGCGGTGGCTTTGTATACGGTTCACTTGGAATGAGTCATCAAGCAACCGAAGATATTGCCATAATGCGCGCATTGCCCGATGTGGCTGTTTTTGCTCCTGCTGATCCATTCGAAACCGAAGCGGTAACAAAAGCGATAGCCAAATATTCAGGAACATGCTATTTACGTCTTGGAAGAGGCGGAGAGGAACCGATACACGAAAAACCGTTAACCGATTTTACTATAGGAAAAGCAATAAAAATTTTTGATGGCGAACGTGTTGCGATTTGTTCAACAGGTGCAATTTTTGACGAAGTCAAAAGAGCGCGTGATGAACTATCAACTTCGGGTATTACACCTGCCGTTTACACATTTCCTACTGTAAAACCGCTTGATATTGAAACGATTTTAGAAATTGCACAAAATTATGATCTAATAGTTACCTGCGAAGAACATAACACCATCGGTGGTTTTGGAAGTGCTGTCGCAGAGGTTTTGGCAGAACACATTCATAAGGCGCGTTTGTTAAAAATTGGTGTGCCCGATTGTTATTGCACGTACGTTGGAAATCAAAAATTTTTGCGTGAACAATTTGATTTAGACGGTGCAAATATCGCGAAAAAAATTCTTGGTAATTTGAAATGAAAGTTTTAATTCTTGCAAACCACTTTAATACTTTGCGCATTTTTAGACGCGAACTAATCAAGGCTATATCGCAAAACGGACATGAAGTAATAATATCAATCCCAACCTGCGATTCAGAAAACAAAAGCATATTAGAATCATACGGCGCACGTGTTGTGTTTACTGATTTTGACAGGCGCGGCATGAATCCTTTGAAGGATTATAAACTTTTTAAGAATTATAAGCGTCTAATCAAAGAAGAAAAACCTGACAAAGTCATTGCATATACAATCAAGTGCAATATTTACGGCGGACTTGCCGCCAACAAATATAAAATACCGCATTATGCTAATATTACAGGTTTGGGTTCTACATTCCAACAACAAAACTTAACCCGCAAGCTCGTTTCTTTGTTGTATAAGGTTTCGCTTAGAAATTCAAAAAAAGTGTTTTTCGAAAATGAAGGCAACAAAGACGCGTTGGTCAATGACGGCATTGTCAAATCCGAACAGTCGGTAATTATGCACGGTGCCGGAGTAAACCTTAAAGAATTCGCACCTATCCCATATCCTGAAGCAGATAGACCGTTGCGTTTTCTATTTGTAGGTCGTATAATGCGAGAAAAAGGTGTTGATGAATACTTTGAGGCTATTAAACGAATCAAAGTAGAGTATCCCTTTACCGAATTCAATTTTATCGGCTGGTATGAAGATAATTATGAAGCAACCGTAAAACAGTTGGAGAAAGATTCTTTAATACGTTTCCATGGTTTTCAAGCTGACGTCAAGCCGTTTATACAAAATGCACACTGCACAGTACTCCCCTCATGGCATGAGGGGATGTCCAACACCTTGCTGGAATCGGCCGCAATGTGCAGACCTTTGATCACAACCAATATTCACGGTTGCAAAGAAGCAGTAATAGAAGGAACAAACGGCTTATTAACCGATGTGAGGAATAGCGAGAGCCTATATTCCGCGATTAAACGTTTCATCGAAATGCCTCAAATCGAGCGTTCACAAATGGGTTTAAATGGCAGAAAACACATGGAAGACTCATTTGATAAAGATATGGTCGTCAGGTTATCCTTAAAAGAGATTTTTTCGTAATATTATTAGGAGCGTGGAACTATGTTGAAAATTATGATACTCCTTGCAGTATCAATGTGCTTAGCCTATTGTTCACAACATGGCATATTGGTAGTTCCACTTACCCAAAAACGAAAACTCGATATCCCGTTAATCGTTATGATTATTCTGCTAAGTTTAGTTGTCGGGTTAAGAACAAGTTATAACGATACATACATATACAGAGTCTCTTTTAATAATGCCTCCACTTTTAACGAATATATTAATTCATCCCCTGGACTTTTTGATAATCCCCTATTTTACGCATTTCAAAGTATCTTTAGACACTACATTTCTGCAAATTACCACTTGTTCTTTATTGTGATAGCTTTTTTCACAATTGCAAGTTTTATTCGTTTCATACATAAATACTCACATAATTTCACTTTTAGTATTTTCCTGTTTTTTGCAATAGGGTTATATGTTTTTTGCATGGCCGCAATGAAACAATGCTTAGCAATGGCTATTTTATCATATGCAATTGACCACCTTATTAATGGAAAGTATATAAGATATTATTTGTTGTTGTTTCTCGCCATTCTTTTTCACGCGTTTGCTATTGTTTTTATCGTCTTGCCGCTTTTTACTCAAAAACCCTGGACTATAACAACTTTTATTGTAATAGTTGGAATCGTTGCGTTTCTCTTCACTTTTGAATCCACCATCAATAGCGTTCTTTCTGTCGCTGAAGATGTCGGCAAAGATATTAATGACGAGCAAGTGTTAGACACGGCAAGTATAAACCCATTTAGGTTAGCTGTATATTCCATACCAACAATCATCTCTTTTGTGTTCCAAGAACTCTTAAATAACAACTACTCTAAGTCGAAAAACATTTTCACAAATATGGCAATTTTGAGTTTTTTAATAATGGCTATCGGAATTTTTGGAGGTGCCAATATGTTTGGTCGAGCTGCCATATATTTTGACTTTGGTATGATTATTGTTGCTCCTTGGCTAATTGATGAAATTTTCGCAACCGAGTCGCGCAACCTTTCACACATTTTTGTAGGCGGTTGCTATTTGGCTTTTTTTGCGTATATGGTTAAAGATTTTTCCTCTGCATATCACGCGATCAGTCTTATTGATTTTTTTCAAACGCTTATTTAATTATTAAGGGCTTATAATTATGGTTTCAAAAATCAAAATCAGTGTTATTATTCCAGTCTACAATGTTGAGAAATATCTTGATGAATGTATCATGAGTGTACTTAAGCAAGATTATGGCAATATTGAAATCATTCTTGTTGATGATGGTTCGACAGATAAATCCCCATTAATTTGTGATAAATACGCCAACGAGCATGCACATATCATGGTTATACACAAAGAAAACGGCGGTAGTTCCGATGCTAGAAATGCCGGTATTGCAATTGCCTCGGGTGATTATATAATATTTTTGGACAGCGATGATTTTTGGAATGAAAGCAACGCTATATCTTGTCTAGTTAGAAGATTACACATTTTTCAATCAGATGTTTTAAACTTTTCATATACAAAGTTTTTCGAAGATACAAATAAGACCGAACCATACATAGATGCAGAAGACATGCCATTACCGACCAAACTCAAAGCCGAACAACTCCGGTATATTTTCAAAAATAATCTTTATATAGCGTCGGCGTGGAATAAACTAATAAAGCGCGAATTGTTCGACCATGAACTCTTTTTTGAAGTTGGGGTTTATTCAGAGGATATAGAATGGTGTGCCAAATTATTATCAAAAGCGCAATCGTTTGATTTTGTTTCGGTCAACTTTCATTATTATCGTCAGCATAGTCATTCCATTTCCCATACAATTAATGATAAAAAGTGCAGTGATTTATGTAGTCATATCATTTCTTGTATTAGCATGGCACATAATGAAATTGACGAATGTGTAAAAAAATATCTATATAACTATATTTCATATCAATTTGGAACATTTTTCGTTGTTCAGGCACTTGCACAAAATGTCCAAAACATTTGTATAGAAAAGTTGAAATCGCACACTTGGATTTTATCATATCACAACGGTAATAAAAAACTTATAGCATTGAATATTTTGTGCAAACTGTTGGGATATGTAAATACATGCAAAATAATACGATTATTATATAAAAAGCGGAGAAAATAACTATGATTCCAATCACGGTTTTTACCCCTGCCTATAACCGTGCCGACCTGTTACCAAGGTGCTACGAAAGTATGCAGCGCCAAACGTGCAAAAACTTTATTTGGATGATAATTGATGACGGTTCTACGGACGGCACAAAAGAACTAGCGAATACTTGGATCGCCGAAAACAATGAATTTAAAATCCTGTATTTTTACAAAGAAAACGGCGGTTTGCATACTGCTTATAATGAGGCTATTGCCCATATTGAAACCGAATTATGCGTCTGCATAGATTCAGATGACTTTATGCCGGACGACGCCATAGAGAAGATTTTGATGTTTTGGAATCTTAATGGCTCCGATAAATATGCCGGAATAGTCGGACTTGATTATACTTTAGATGGCAACATCATCGGAGATAAACTTCCCGAACAAAAATCAATCAATTTAATAGATTTGTTAGTAGGCAAATACCCTATAGTTAATGGCGATCGAACCAATGTTGTTCGTACCGAACTTTATAAAAAGTTTGCTCCTATGAAAGTATTTCCGGGCGAAAAAAACTTCAATCCGCATTATCTACATTTACTGATCAGCCAAGAATTTGACTTTTTAATCATGAATGAAAATTTGAGGTTTGTCGAATATCAAGCAAACGGCATGACCAATTCAATGCTCAAGCAATATAGGAACAGTCCAAACAGTTTCGCCGAAATACGAAAACTATATTTAAGTTTCCCTAATACTCCTCTTAAATTCAAGTTAAAACACTCAATACATCTCGCTTCAAGTTTGATTTTGGCACATAAATTAAAAAATATTAATAAATACTCTTCTCATAAACTCATTTCATTTATAACGATCCCCTTTGGTTATTTGTTATCTCTATATATAAAATCCAAAACATAAAGGATTTCTGTATGATTAAAGTCTTATTTTTAATACATGATTTATCAGTCGGCGGTGCAGAAAAAGTTCTCGTAAACCTTGTCAACAATATGGATAAGAACAAATTCGAGATAACCGTAATGTCATTGTTTGATGTAGGCGTTAATAAACAGTTTTTAAAAGATGATATCAAATACAAGGGTTGTTTCAAACACCTTATCCCTGGTAATTCACATTATATGAAATTGCTCTCTCCTAAACGTCTATATAAATGGCTTATAAAAGATGATTATGACATTGTCGTTTCCTATTTGGAAGGACCTACAGCGAGAATCGTTGGCGGTGCACCGAACAATGTCAAGGTCGTTTCTTATGTTCATTCAACTTTGTCATCAAAAAAGGATATTGCACGTTCCTTCAGAAACTTTAAAGAAGCAAAGAAATGCTATGAACGTGCAAATATTATGGTGTTTGTATCCGAAACATTAAAAAACACTTTTCAAAAATCCTGTCCGACTCATAACAATATTGTTTTATATAACACCAATGAAACAAATGACATTATATTGAAGTCAAAAGAGGTTGTCGATCACACAGCATTTAAAGGTAATTCCTTTAATTGGTGCGGTGTCGGCAAAGTCGTTTCTGCCAAGGGCTTTGATAGAATGTTGCGAATACAAAAACGGCTGTTAGACGACGGATACAGTGTCCACTTTCATGCATTGGGCATTGGCGACCAATTGGATGAATTCAAAGATTGGTGCATAAAAAATAACATTATTGATGCTGTTACGTTTTGGGGATATCAAACAAATCCTTACAAATATGTTGCAAATTGTGACTTATATGTATGCGCTAGTTTTGCCGAGGGCTTTTCTACTGCAGCCACCGAGTCACTTATTGTCGGCACACCGGTTTGTACTGTCGAAGTTTCCGGTATGAAAGAAATGCTCGGTGATAACAACGAGTATGGAATAGTTACCGAAAATGATGAAGATGCCTTGTATTTTTCAATAAAAAAATTAATTGATGATCCTTCCCTCTTAGCGCACTATCGCAAAATGGCACTCGAACGAGGAAAGGTATTTAGCACAGAACGCACCGTAGCCGCAGTCGAAGATGTTTTGTATGATTTGTATATGAGGAAAAACTAATGTCCGATTTCATATCTATTATAGTTCCCGTTTATAATACTGCCGATTTTCTTCCGCGTTGCTTGGACAGTATTATTAACCAAACATATAAAAATATAGAAGTTATTGCTGTTGATGACGGCTCAAGCGATAATTCGTTAGAAGTTTTATATAAATACGCAAAGCAATATCCACAAATACGTGTTATACACCAAGAAAATGCCGGAGTTACCGTTGCAAGAATACGCGGTATTAATGAAGCGAACGGAGCATGGATCGGGTTTGTAGATTCTGACGATTATATCGAACCCGATATGTATTTCGTCCTGTTAAATAATGCCTTGCTACATAATGCCGATATCTCTCATTGTGGTTACCGTATGGTGTTTAATGATGGCAGAGTAAATTTTTTCTACAATACAAATCAAACCATTGTACAAGATAATGAAAAAGGTATTATAGATCTTTTAGAGGGTACTATGGTAGAACCCGGTCTGTGTAATAAACTATTTCGAAAAGATCTATTGCACAAAGCCGTAAACAATTCTAACTTTGACAAAAGTATTAAAATTAATGAGGATCTTCTGCTGAACTTTTTTATTTTTAATCATTCTCATAAATCTGTATTTCTTGATATATGTCCATATCATTATATTGTACGGAATAATTCCGCATCACGACAAAAACTTAATATCAATAAAATTTTTGACCCGATACGAGTTAGAGAATTGATTTTATCCAATTGTAACGAACACATTCACATATCACCAGTTGCAAAAAAGTCGTATATCAACTCTTGCCTCTACGCTTGTCATTCTATTCTTGTATATGATAAGAAAAAATTCAGCACCGAATTCGACGAAGTTAGACGAAAACTTAAATCCTCTAAAACTGAATTTTCGTTAATAGGTACCAAGCATAAGTATATGGCATACGGTGTGCTATACTTCCCTGTGCTCTACAGAATATTTTATAATTTCTTTAAAAATTTCAGAAACAAAAAATATGACTAATGGGTATTAACATGAAAGACGATCTTATTTCTATCATTGTTCCAATATACAAGGTTGAAAAATATCTAAATAAATGTATTGAAAGTATTGTCAATCAAACCTATAAAAATCTTGAAATCATACTCGTTGACGACGGTTCGCCCGATAACTGCCCTGCAATGTGCGATGAATGGGCAAAAAAGGATTCGAGAATCAAGGTGATACACAAAGAAAACGGCGGTCTTTCGGATGCTCGAAATGTTGGCATGGCAATAGCAACCGGCGATTACATCGGTTTCGTTGACAGCGACGATTGGATTCGCGAAGACATGTATAGTTTATTATATGAAGATATGCATGATAACAACAGTGATATTTCTGCATGTGGAGTTACGTGCGTATACGATAATGAAACAGAGCCAACAATGTTGACTTCAACCGGTAAATATACATTTTCGACCGAAGAAGCAATGATTTCAATCATTAATGAAGATATATTAAAACAACCGGTTTGGTATAAGTTATATAAAAGAAAAGTTATTCAAGATATTAGTTTTCCTGTTGGCAAATTGCATGAGGACGTTTTTTGGAGTTATCAAGCGATCGGAAACGCCAAAATCGTTTCTGTCTTTGATGAACCCTGCTACTATTACAGACAAAGAAATGATAGTATTATGGGATCAGTTTTTTCCATGAAGCATTTTGATTCAATCGAAGCAAAATTATATCGAATCAATTATATTAAGGATAACTTCCCCAAACTAATCGCTTTGGCAAAATGCCAATTGTGGTTTTCATGTATCTATGCACTTCAAATGGGATTACTCCATTTAAATAAAGACGATTTTAAAAAAAGTGTAGGCATAGTCAAACAAGCGAGACAATATTGCATACCGTTTGAAACTAAAAATATTTTAACTCCTAAGCAAAAACTTTGGTTGGCTCTTTCTAGAATTTCATTATTGTATACATCTAAATTGCGCAATTATTTGAAAATCGGATTTTAGTAGGAAACATTTCTGAATCCTATATCAGACACAACATAAAAAACATTATTGCGAGCAACACAAAAAACATTTATCTAACAAAACTTTACCGAAAATAGCATTATTAAAAAAACAATGGAATAGAATAACGTCTATTCCATTGTTTTGCGCAGAATTCTAGTGGTATTTGGGAAAAAACAAACATGAGAAAAATTACTGTTTTCACTCCAACATATAACCGTGCATACATAATAGAAACATTATTTAATTCTTTAAAACGGCAAACATTTACAAATTTCGAATGGTTAATTGTAGACGACGGCTCGACTGACAACACCGAATCTTTAATTAATTCGTATAAAAAACAAAACGTTCCTTTCGAAATTGTATATATTAAGCAAGAAAACAAAGGAAAATGCCACGCAATTAATACTGGATTAGATAATGCAACCGGAAGATTATTTTTCACTGTCGATTCCGATGACTATTTGACCGACGATGCATTAGAAAAAATAATCAAATGGGAAAGTGAATTACCTAAAGAAATACCATTTTGCGGTTTAGCGGCAAATTCGGGCACGTTGAAATCAAAAACACCAAATAAAATTTTTGAGACCGAGTATGTTGATGCAACGCTCTTGGAGCGTTACACCTACATTGACGGAGAACGCGCTTATATTTTTTATACTGATGTCCATAAACAATATAAATATCCTGTTTTCGAGGGCGAAAAATTCATGACAGAAGCAGTAACATGGAACAGAATGGCGCACGACGGTTTCTTAATGAGATTTTTCAACGATATTATTTTGATATACGAATATCAAGAGTCGGGTTTGACAAAATCCGGTTCATCCATTTTTTTGAATAATCCTCAAGGATATGGTCTATGGTTGCGCGAGAAATCCGAATTCATGAGACAAACATTCTTGCAAAAACTTCAAATGTTATATACTTTTTGTTGTGATCTATACCCTAAATATAATACAGAATTCATTGCCAAATGTATAAATTATAGGCACATTTACGTCAAATTAATGATTAACATTAATAAAATCAAACGTTTCATTTTCAAATCAAATAAAGTTAAACACGAGTAGTGAATTATAAATCAAAATTCAAAAGGTGAAGTTATGAATCTAATATTGGCTTTTAAATCGCGTATTGCAAGGCCATTACAACAGCGATATTTTGAATATTCCAAATACGGACCAAAAATCAAAAAATACAATAACAAGTTTAATAATAAACGTTGTTTCATCGTCGCTAATGGTCCGAGTTTACGAACAGAGGACTTGGATATCCTACACGAACGCGGAGAAATCACATTCGGCATGAACCGTATATATAAATTGTTTTCTGAAACAAAATGGCACCCAGCATTTAATGTAATTATTGACCCGACTGCAAGAGATTATTTTTGCGAAAGATATGACAGTGACATACAAGATATTGTAGTTCATGACATGGGAAACAATACCCGCGCCTATATTGATGCAAAAAATATTGTGAGGAAACCTGCAAAACTACAATCTATAATGCAACTCGCGGTGGCAAACTAGAAGTGTTCCAACGAGTCGATTTTGAAGGTTTATTTTAAAATGGAAAATAAAAGTCAGTTAAAAAGCGGAATTATGCTTTCATATGTAAACTTAATAGTTGGCAACTTAGTGCCTCTATTCTATACTCCCGTTATGCTTCGTATCCTCGGGCAAAGTGAATATGGGTTATATTCGTTGGCAACTTCGGTTACGAGTTACTTATCTTTAATGAGCATGGGTATAAGTTCTGCCGTTGTACGGTATCTTGTTAAGTTCCGCGCAAAAGGCGATACAGAGGGCGAAGGAAAAATGCTTGGGCTTTTCTCGTGTATTTTTTTTGTAATAGCCGCTCTTACTCTCGTTGTCGGATGTGTTATAGCGTTTAATATTGATGTAATATATGGCAATTCATTGTCTGCGACAGAATTATCGAAGATTAAAGTGCTAACTGTTTTGCTTTCAATTAACACTGCCTTATCTTTTGCATTTACAGTGTATGGGGCAATCGTAATTGCCCATGAACGCTTTGTTTTTCAGCAGGTACTTAATATAATAGCCACAATTTTACCTGCATTTTTAAACATTCTAGTTTTATCTCTCGGTTTTTCTTCGACGGGGCTCGTAATATCAACATTAATCCTCAGTTCGATTACATATGTAATACAAATGATTTATTGTTACAAAAAAATCAATATCAAACCTATTTTCCACGACATGCCATTTTATTTACTAAAGGAACTTATATCATTCTCATTGGTTATTTTTATTGCTAATATTGCAAACACTCTATATGGCGCTACGGACAAGGTTATTATTGGCGCATATTTAGGCACTGCCGCGACCGCCGTTTACAATATAGGTCTAACCTTTAGAAATATTGTACAGTCACTCTCAACATCCATGAGCACACTTTTAGTCACGAAAGTAACCACAATGGTTGATAAAGATGCCTCCTCGGATGAATTATCAGAAGTATTTATTAAAGTTGGCAGATTACAGTTTATAATTGTTGGCTTGGCTGTCGGAGGTTTTTGCGCCTTTGGCAGAGAGTTTACAGTTTTATATGCAGGACATGAATATAGCGGTTCCTATTTTGTTGCAGTATTATTGATGCTCCCTATGGTTGTTCCTCTTATTCAAAATATTGGAATTAGTATTATAACTGCAATGAACAAACACCGATTCCGTGCAAATGTTAACATTGCGGTTGCAATTTTAAATTTAATCACAACGATTCCACTTGTAAAATATTGGGGCATTATCGGCGCCTCTTTTACCACATTCTGTAGTAATCTTATAGGTTCTGTAGCCCTAATGAATTGGTATTACTACAAAAAAATCAAATTAAACATTCCTTTATTTTGGAAGAACATTGCAAAAATGGCTGTGATACCAATAACACTTACCACTATTGCAATTTTCTCTAGCAAATATTTCGACTATACCAATCCTTTTATTTTCATAGTCGCAGTGGCGCTCTATGCGACATTCTATTCTCTACTTATGTGGCCAAAACTTAGTATTTATGAAAAAAATCTAATTTTAGGAGTATTTCGTAAATTTTCAGGCAAATGTAGTAAATCTCGCATTTCCATGAAGCGCGAATAAAATATATGAAAATTAATGTGTCGCGGTAATGAGGTTTGATATGCACCCAATTAAATCTATCCAGGCAAGAACTCAAAGTTTTTTTTCAAAACATTTTGAATGGACAAGACACGGAAGAAAACTTGCAAAACTAAAAAATACCAATATTAACAATCGTTGTTTTGTAATTGGAAATGGCCCAAGTTTGCGTCCCGAAGATCTTACCACTCTTTTTAATAACAACATCCCGTGTTTTGCTTCCAACAACATTTTTAAGATATTCGATAAAACAGTTTGGCGCCCAACTTACTACGTCTGTGAGGATATTTTAGTATTAGAAGACCTTCACAAAAAAATCTCTCAGACAAATTTTGATTTCAAATTCATTCCAATTAACTATAAGTGGTATAATGATATCAAAATTTCTAATGCACACTATTTCTTGCAATCATTTGAAAAGAATATAGAACTTTCCGACAATATCCCTCACTCTATCGTTTGCAAAAGCACAGTTACTACTACCGCTATCCAATTGGCGGCATATATGGGATACACAGAAATTTACTTATTAGGCGTAGACCATAGTTACAGAACCACTCGAGATAACGCAGGAAATATCATTGTTGATCCAACTGCTACCGATTATTTTGACAATAATTATGCAGAAACAATGAAGAAAAAAGATATCCCAAACACTGAGGCTACAACACAATCTTATATCGATGCTAAAAATCAACTCGATAAAAGAGGTGTTACTGTTTATAATGCAACACGTGGCGGTAAACTCGAAGTTTTCCCGCGTATTGATTTTGATACACTATTTTAGAGGTCTTTATGAAAACAATCGCAGTTGTACCAATGAAACTTAATAACAGACGTTTGCCGCAAAAAAACACAAAATGTTTCACAAACGGAAAACCGCTCTGCTATTATATTTTATCAACACTTTTACAGGTTGATAAAATCGATGAAATATATGTTTATTGCAGCAATCCTGATATAAAAGATTTCATCCCTGAAGGTGTTAAATATCTGCAACGCTCTACGGAACTCGATCAAGATACAACAAAAATGAACGAAGTTTTAAAGGCATTTGCCAATGATGTCCCTGCCGATGTGTATGTCATGACCCACACCACAGCGCCCTTTATTTCAAAAGAATCAATTACCAAAGGTTTGGATGCAGTTTTGTCCGGCGAATTCGATTCTGCATTTGCCGCAAAAAAACTTCAAGATTTTCTTTGGAAAGATAGCAATCCTTTCAACTATACACTTGATAACATTCCTCGTACGCAAGATCTTCCTCCGCTTTACGAAGAAACTAGCGGTTTTTATATTTACAAAAGTGATATAATTACTCAGATGGAGCGTCGCATAGGTAATAAACCTTATATTGTAGAAGTGAATGCTATAGAAAGCATTGATATTGATGAATATGAAGACTTTGTGATTGCCGATTCAATTTTTAACCATCTTTATGCATCTAAATAAGACAAGGAGACGGTATACACATGAGTAAAATTAAGGTTTTAGATTGTACGCTTCGTGATGGCGGATATGTTAATAATTGGATGTTTGGCGAAAAGAATATACAACATATCATAGATGGTCTTATCAATGCAAACGTTGACATTATTGAATGCGGATATTTAAACAATACTAAAACATACCCTATCGGCAGCAGCACTTTTTCTTCATTAACGGATATTTCACAATATATCTCCGTTAATAAAAGTGATTGCGAATTCGTCTGCATGATCAATTACGGTGACTTTAACATTAATGATCTTCCGATCTGTGATAATAGTTCCGTTACGGGAATACGTGTTGCGTTTCACAAAAAAGATATCGATGGCGCTCTTGAGTTTTGCGCTAAGGTAAAAGAACTTGGATACAAATTATACGTTCAACCGATGGTTTCTTTGTCTTACTCGGATATTGAATATATCAATTTGATTCAGCGTGTTAATAGCATTAACCCATACGCTTTCTATATTGTTGACAGTTTTGGTGTAATGCGTAACAAAGATTTAATGAGATTATTTTATCTGGTAGAACAAAACCTTGACGAACATATATGCATAGGATACCATTCGCACAACAATCTTCAACTCGCATTTTCTAATGCGCAGTCCATGGTAACTTTGAATACGCCAAGGAGCATTATAATCGATAGCAGTGTTTTTGGAATGGGAAGAGGCGCAGGAAATCTCAATACCGAACTGTTTGTCGAATATCTCAACAATTTCGTTGACCGCAAATACGAAATCAAACCTTTACTCCGCATAATGGACGAGGTTTTAAGCAATATATATTTTTCAAATTATTGGGGTTATTCTCTTCCACACTATTTATCAGCAGTTCACAACTGTCACCCCAATTATGCATCTTATCTTGATTCGAAAAAAACACTCACAGTTGAAGATATCGACATAATTCTAAACACAATACCTATTGATTCTCGTTCTAACTTTAATAAGAATACAATAGAGACTTTATATTTAGAATTCATGTCAAAAGTAACTCAAAATCCCAAAACTGATATTGTTATGTCTATCTTCAAAAACAAACGCATTCTTGTTATTTGCCCCGGTCAAAGTTGCGAAGTTGAGAAGGACATGATAAAAGAATTTGCTAAAAATGATGATATAATAACCATATCTGTTAACTTTGATTATCAACATATTGATACAAACTACATATTCTTGAGCAATCTACGTAGGTTACAAAATATAAGCAAATCGGTTTATAACAAAACTATAATAACCTCAAATATTAATGACAACAGTTTCCCTTATATTGTCGAATACGAATCGCTTTTAAATAATAAACCTCATGTAAGCGATAACGCTGCGCTTATGCTGGTTAAACTATTGATAGAGTGCGGCGCTAAAGAATTATTCTTCGCAGGTTTAGACGGTTATTCGTATGATACAGCGCAAAATTACGCTAACAAAGAACTCGCCCTGACTACACCAAATATAATTTTAAGAGCCATGAACGAAGAAATGAGTTCGGTTCTGAGCCAATATAAAAATGAAATAGACATTCATTTTTTAACTACATCAAAATTTATAACTATCAAAGACTAAGTAATTAATACATAATATTGGTGTTAGAGCATTTTTAATAAGGTAATAATATGTTTCAATGGTTTTATCGTTTGCCGTTATCATACGTTATAGTTGCAACGGTTTTTGTCATATTTCTTTGGAGTTTTCTTCAACACAAATATATTTCACGTGGATACGGCAGTGGAATAAAAACGGTATGTTATTGGAAACTTTTAAACATTGCACTTCTAACATTTTCGTTATTTGTTATAGTTAACTTCACTCTACTGTCGCGCGATGCCGGTATGCACGATCTTATATTGCAGCCTTTTTACTCTTTTGAAGTTGCAAAGATACAACCGGAAATGTACCGTTCCTTATTAATGAATATTGTTTTATTTGTTCCCTTTGGAATGTCTTTTTCGTGTTTATTAAACGAACATCGTACAATTCTCTTCCGTATGATATTCACTTCCCTCCTCGCTTGTCTTATAAGCCTTTTAATCGAGGCTACACAGTATTATTACAATTTAGGCGAGGCATGGACAGACGATGTCATATGCAACACCATAGGCGCGTTTATAGGCTCCTTAACGATCGTCGTTTGGAAGTTATACTATTTAAGGAAAAATAACTATACGTAAAAGAAGAATCCACCTCAACGGTGGATTCTTTTATGTTAATATTAATTATTAGCCCCAAAGGTTTTCGGGGTATTCACCTGCTTCGATTTTAGCATCAAGGAACTTTAAGAAATCAGGTTTATCGGTACGATAAGTAACGCCCATCCATTTTGCATCGGTATGAATAACCTTACAACCAAATGCGCCTGATTTTACGCCCTCGTCGATTATATTGGTGATATAATATTCATCCTTTGTTAAATCGTTATCGGGGTTACGCAAGAAATTAGTAAAACCAGTTTCAGCATATTTGAAAACATCGGGAGTAAATCCCCAGAAATTCATGGATACGGGAGAATTTTCGTCAATATCAACCCATTCACCGGTTTCGGTTTCGTACTTAACTACACCGTCAATACGCATTATCTTTTTAATCTCACGTATGTTCTTAATAATACCGTTTTCGGTAACGCAAACACCACGTGCAACGTGACCGTTTTCCGAAAGTGTATTTGCGAGTGTATAACCCGGCATAGCGAACGTCGTTGAATTAATATCGTTAAGACATTTATACATATTTTCAAACGTTTCTCTGCCGTAAAAGTCATCGGCATTGAATATAATAAACTTATCATCAACGATATTGCGGCATGCGCGCAATGCATGTGCGGTACCCCAGGGTTTTACTCTATCCGAAGGACAGGAGAAACCGTCAGGAAGATCAAGGGAGTTTTGGAATGCATATTCAATTTTAACATTACCCTTTATGCGCGAACCGATGCTTTCTTCAAACGATTCGAGGTTTTCTTCCTTGATTATAAAAACAATTTTATCGAAACCTGCACGTATGCTGTCATATACAGAATAGTCGATAATAAATTCGCCATGTCGTCCAACAGGATCAAGTTGTTTCAAGCCGCCGTAACGGCTGCCAAGACCCGCCGCGAGTATAACTGCTGTCATAATAACTCCTTTTTAACGGCATTAGCCGATCATTTCTTTTGTTATCGTAAGTTTTTTTATCTTTGTGTCAGAGGGGACCTCATACATAAATTTGGTCATAACACTTTCTGTAACTGCACGTAAACCTCTTGCACCGCTTTGTAGTTTATGCGCTTTCTCAGCGATAGCGTCAATGGCATCATCTTCAAACACCAATTCGACGTCATCATAAGAAAACAACTTTTGATATTGCTTTATAAGTGCATTTTTAGGCTCTTTGAGAATCCGTACAAGTGCATCTTTGTCAAGCGGTTCGAGAGTTGCAATAACAGGAATTCTACCTACTAATTCAGGAATAAGACCGTATTTCACGATATCCTGTTGTGTCACGTGCTTAAGATCTGCACCTTTCTTACGTTCTTCTGAAGTAAGTGTAGGAGAATTATAGCCGACCGTTTGATGTCCAAGACGATTGCCTACAATATCACGCAATCCGTCAAATGCACCGCCGCAAATAAAGAGAATATTCGAAGTATCTATCTGAATAAACTCTTGATTTGGATGTTTACGTCCGCCTTGCGGAGGAACATTGGAAACAGTTCCTTCAACTATCTTTAAAAGCGCTTGTTGAACACCCTCGCCCGATACGTCGCGAGTAATAGAACGATTTTCACTCTTACGGGATATCTTATCAATTTCGTCGATATAAATAATACCGCGTTCGGCTTTTTTTACATCATAATCAGCCGCCTGAAGCAATCGAACCAAAATGTTCTCTACATCTTCTCCGACATATCCGGCCTCGGTAAGTGTTGTAGCGTCGGCTATTGCAAACGGAACATCGAGCATACGCGCAAGTGTCTGTGCAAGTAACGTCTTACCTACACCTGTAGGACCTAAGAGAAGAACATTACATTTGCTAAGTTCAACATCGTCTCCGGTTTCATCAGCAGATTTTTCCAAAATTGAATTAATACGTTTGTAATGGTTATAAATGGCTACCGAAAGCGTAATTTTCGCATCGTCCTGACCGATAACGTATCTGTCAAGTTCTGCCTTTATTTCGGCAGGTTTAGGCAACCTTAAGGGCGCATTTTCTGCTTCCTCAACAACTTCGGGTTCCACAAGAGTTGCATTATACGTTTCGGAAATTTCGCAACAAAGTGTTAAGCACTCATCGCAAAAATCAATACGATTACCCTCTATTGAAAGGGTTGTTATATTTGCAGTAGGCCTACCGCAAAAACCGCATATATTTCTTTTATCAGCCATAAAATCGTCTATTCTCTTTTCCCGAGCACTTTATCTACAAGCCCGTACTCCTTAGCAGCAAGTGCATCCATATAATTGTTTCTGTCTGTATCCTTTTCGATAACCGAAACATCCTTGCCGGTTGCTCCGGCAAGAAGTTCGTTTAACATTTTGCGAATACGTTCCATTTCCGCCGCCTCAATTTCGAGGTTGGTGGTTTGGTCTCTGAAATGACCGTTTATAAGAGGTTGGTGTATCATTATCTTTGAGTGCGGAAGCGCAATACGTTTTCCCTTTTCACCACAAGCAAGGAGAACTGCTGCCATACTTGCGCACATACCGATACATATAGTGCTGACAGGACATTTGATATAATTCATGGTATCATATATCGCCATACCCGCGCTTATAGATCCACCGGGTGAATTAATATAAAGCGAAATTTCTTTATCGGGATCTTGGCTTTCAAGATATAACAACTGTGCTACAACAAGAGAAGCAACGGTATCGTTAATAGGTTCACCGATAAAAACTATCCTGTCGTTGAGCAAACGCGAGAAAATATCGTATGAACGTTCACCGCGCGAAGTCTGCTCGACTACCATCGGTACCAAAGACATAGTTAATCAACCTTTCGATTATTTTGTGGTAATAACAGCATTTTCCTTAACAAGATCAACTGCTTTACGAAGAACGATATCTTCAGAAATGCTTGTTTCGGGGATGCTAGACTTAACTGTTTCAATATCTACATTATAGCCGGAAGCAATCTTCTTATATTCAGCCTCGATATCCTTTTTAAGTGCCTTGATCTTTTCGGTCTTGACAATCTTGGAAAGTGCAAGTCTTGTTTTTACTTGCTTTTCAGCGTCAGCCTTGAAGTTTTCGCGAAGTTGTTCCATAGTCATACCGGTGTATTGGAAGTACATATCAAGACTACCGCCCTGCGATTGCAAACGGTATTCATAGTCGCGAATATAACCGTCAACTTCCTGTTCGATCATGCAAGCAGGAATATCGGTTTCGGTATTTGCTAAAAGCGCATCGATAAGCGCGGTTTCAAGTTTGCTTTCTGCCGACTTTTCTTTACGTTCGGTAAGTTTTGCTTTAACGTCAGCCTTATATTCGTCAACAGTATTGAACTCGGAAACATCTTTTACAAATTCATCGTCGAGTTCAGGAAGTTCCTTAACCTTGAGTTCGTGAAGTTTGATTTTGAATACAACTTCTTTACCTGCGAGGTTTTCTGCACCGTAATCTTCAGGGAAGGTTACGTTGATATCAAATTCTTCGCCAACGCTCTTGCCGATGATCTGTTCTTCAAAACCGGGAATAAAACTACCGCTGCCGATTCCGAGAGGATACTTTTCACCCTTGCCGCCATCAAAAGCAACACCGTCAAGAAAACCTTCAAAATCGATGATCGCTTGGTCGCCATCCTTAGCAGGACGATCTTCTACGGTAAGCATACGGGAATTACGTTCGCGTGTTGCGTCGATATCTTTCATGATATCTTCTTCAGTTATTTCAACGGTTTCCTTTTCAACTTCAAGACCCTTATACGAAGAAATTTCAACCGAAGGCTTTGTCCAAACAGCAGCCTTTAACTTAACGCCTTTATCATCAATGGAAACAACGTCAAGTTCGGGACGGCTTACAACATCAAGTTTGGTAGAAGCAAGTGCATTTTCGTATGCTTCGGGAAGAAGGTTATCCAAAGCCTCATCGTAAAATACGGTTGCACCGTAAAGTTTTTCGATAACATGCTTGGGCGCTTTACCCTTACGGAAACCGGGTACATTCATTTTAGAAACATTTTTACGGTAAACTTTATTTACCTCTGCATCGAAAGTTTCCTTTTCGATAAGAAATTCGAACTCATACTTATTCTTTTCGAGTTCTTTTGCTTTGATAGATGCCATTACGGATCCTCCAAAATAAACATATTATTACATCTATTTATTTTAACAAATTTTCCCTAAAAGTCAAGTGTTTTTAAGGATTTATACACGTTTTTGAATCTTTTGTAACGATTTTTGAAATTATATTGTTTCGCGGTTGATTTTTTATGTAATTTTGTATATAATATGCAGAGAAAGGAGGCGGTTAATATGTCCGAAATTAAAAACTCATCTGTTTTCGAGGAATCGGTTTCTTCTTTTTCGCATCATGATGTTAAAATTGATACTGATGAAGAAAAACGTGCACTGCTGCCCTCGCTTATCGTACGTTGTATAATGATAGCACTGTGCATTGCGTTATTAGGTTATTCCGTATTCATGATCGCCTCAAGTGCATTTGAAACCAACAGCGCAAACGATTTTTATGACAGTCTACGCGCCGATGCCAATGCCTCGGCTGTTAAGCCGTCGCCTTCCCTGCTCGAGCCGGCGTCCTTACTTACTATGAAAGAGACGCTTAATGCCGAAGGCGAGGCAAAAAATTATGTTTTGGGCGACGATCCCGTACAAGACCCACAAAGAAGAAGTTCTATCTTCCGTAATTTTATTAACAAAACTTCAAAATATCCCGATATGTATGCTTGGATATATGTTAATCATACAAAAATCGATTACCCTGTTATGAAAGGTCCGTACTCCAACTATTACATGGAACGTGACATAAACGGCAATATAACTGCAAACGGCAGTATAACCGCCGATTCAGCACTTTCCGATGTGTATGCCGACAACCTAAACAACGTCCTCTACGGACACTGTATGAAAAACGGTATGATGTTCAGAACGCTTAAAACCTTTATGGAAAGCGCTAACAGAAACACATTGGCAAAGGATATGAACATCGAAATATATACCAAAGAAGGCTTATACATTTACAAAGTATTGAGCGGATATCGCAACGATGACAACGCTTATGCCGAAACCGATTTTGAGAGCGCCGAAGACTATAAAGTGTTTCTTGACCGAGCCGTTTCAAGAAACGAACTTCGCGTTTCTTATGGCTATTCATCGGAATCAAAAATCGTCACACTCATTACATGTGCAAACGTAACATCGAATGAAGATGAGCGTTATATACTTCACGGTGTTCTAACATCATTTATCCCCGCAAATCAATTATAATTCAACCAAAAAGAGCGTATGCGATATGCATACGCTCTTTTTAGTTGATAAAATTTCAATGAATATTTGTTTGTGATTCAAAATATTCATCCAAACCGCTTACGCTAAATGCAGGTACATAGGTACGGGCATATCGGTCATCGTCAATTAATTTATAGAATGCATAAAAGGGATAAACCAAGTTATTTTCAGGATTTGGAACATACTCTATACCAACTTTATCATAATTTGAAAAATCCACTTCGGATTGATTTTTCATACACCTCTTACAAATATGCCCTCCGAAAACATATCCTTGGTTCAATAAAAACTCCGCGTCCTTAAGTGAAATTGTTTTATACGATCCAATTTCTTTCATTTTCGAAGAAGAACCGTAATAAAACAGCGTATTCAGTGAAATATACTCATCAGGATTAACACGTGAACCGATAGTCAAAGATATATGATTGCCTTCAAACAACGGTCTGCCATCAACAAAAAACTCTTTGTTATCGTTTGCATCATAAATGTAAACCTCATATTCATCAACCGACGGTCTTTTACAAACAATTATATCATCATACTCTATACCAAATCGTTTTTGCAATGACGCTAGTAACTCTAAAACAGATTGATATACTTCGGAATAGGTAGCGTTTTTGTTAAGAAATATCGTTTTGCCGTCAATATATATTGATTCTTCTAATGTTCCCCCCATTTCTATTTCATAATAATCTGAAGTAATATTCGGGAATTCTAAAGCAGATAGTTTTTCCCCATTAGGAAGCGAACCGAGCATAACACTATCAAGTGATTCAAACCTTAAAACCTGATAAGCACTTGTGAATGCATCCATGCGATCAGGGAAAAAGTCGGCTATTTCCGAAGCCGTAAAATCCCCTTCCTCGTTATTGTATATAGGTGGGGTGTCCACGATTTCGTCACTCGATGTATCGTCCGAAATATCTATGGACTCGATCATTGATGCACTAATATCACTGCTATCGTCTGTTGAGGATTCCGAATAAACAGAAATTGTATCATAACCGTCTATCGGTTCATCGGATTTGTTTATAAAATACGAAAGCGCAAACACAGTACTTACTAACAAAACAAGGCAAGCCGCAACCAAGATAACCCGCTTAATAGCAGCGCTATGACGCTTTTGCGGAACATAATTAGGCGAAATTGCCTCGATATATTTGCTCGAAACATAAGAAAGTGATGTAAATATATCAATACCTTTCATTTATATAATCCTTTCTCAATCAAATGTTTTTTCAGCCGTTTTCGCATACGTGACAAGCGCATCTTCGCACTTGCTTCACTTATACCAAGAATACGCGCAGTGTCAAAAAACGAATTTGCTTCATAATATCTAAGCAAGAATAATTTTCGATTAACTGTATCTTCGTTAGCAAGAAAACTATTAATCGCATCTGCAAGTTCGTAATTGGACGCTTCAACGGACGAAGAAGCGATACAATTTTCCAACTCCTCGAAGACGGCCGTCAAGCCCCTGCGCTTCTCTGAAGAGAGGTATCTATATCGGTCTAACGCAATATTCCGCGTTATTACCGAAAGATAGGCAAACAAGTTATCAGGATATTTAGGCGGAACTGTATTCCAAAGACGTAAAAGCGCATCATTAAAACACTCTTCTGCATCGGATTCGTTACCAAGAATATTGTGAGCGATACGAATACATGACAGTGCATATTTTTGTTGCACTTCTGCCAGAGCCGTTTCCGAGCGCTCAAATAACAAACGGATTATTTCGTTATCGTTCACAATCAATCCCTCCTTTTTTTGCCTTTCACTTATTATGACGTATTTTTTTAGAAAAAGTAACGCTGGAACATAAATTTAAAAGAGGCTATACAAGATAGCCTCTTAGTTTAATACTATCAACTTAAACAACGAGCAACAATCACCCGTGTTTTTTCAACCAAAAGTTCGTACGCGTGCGTAATACAGTAATCCACGCTGTATTCGTCCGACACCAGAGAATAGCATTCATTTGCGCCAATGTCGTAGAGCGATTCATATCCGTCGGAAAGGCCGCCGGATAACACGACCGACTTAACACCTGTGTTTTTCGCCGCCGTAACTACTACGCTAACCAACTTGCCAAATGCGGTTTGGGAATCCGAATTACCCTCACCTGTTATAAGCAAATCGGAACATGTTAATGCCTTTTTAAATTCATTGGAATTAACCAGCAAAGATGCACCGCTTACGTATCTTCCGTTAAGAACCGAAAGTATCGCAGCACCCACACCACCTGCCGCGCCCGAACCCGAAAGGTTGGGGTCAATACCAACTGCTGTCGCAAAAGAGAGTGCAGACAAATCAAGAAACTTCACATCGTCCTCACTTGCGCCCTTTTGACGCGAAAACACTTCTGCCGCGCCGTTCTTGCCGCAAAGCGGATTTTTCACATCACAAGCAGCAGTGAAGGTTATTCTCGACAAATCGATCATGTTGGTACGGTCTGCCGATTTAACTTTGTTCATCGAAGCAGCAATAGGTTTTAATTCCTCGCCATTTTCATCAAGAAACCTCATACCCATTGCCGCAAGCATACCGATACCGCAATCGTTAGTTGCCGAGCCACCTAACCCTACGATTATATTCGTCGCACCGAGTTTTATAGCCTCGCAAATAAGTTCGCCTGTTCCGTATGTAGACGCAAGTAAAATATTACGTTGTTCTTTAGGCACAAGGGGCAAACCCGAAGCGGCGGCAAGTTCGATAAACGCAGTTTGGGTCTTACTATTATATACGAATTCAGCAGTTCCGCGATTTCCTAAAGGGTATGTAACTTCCTTCTTTAACGTTTCGCCGCCGTAAATATTCTTCATACAATCGCAAAAACCCTCACCGCCGTCAGATGAAGGAAATTGCACAACTTGAATATCCTTTGAAACTTTATTTATGCCTCGTGTCATTGCCTCGCAAACCTCTTTTGAGGTAAGACAGCCCTTATACGAATCGGGTGCTAGTAAAACACGCATTTACGCCTAAAAACTCCTTTCGGTGAGAAATTCTTGCCGAAACAGTCAATCTCTGTAATATGTATAATAAGCCATGACGGTACGCTCTTTTCCCTGAACCTTATCAAACCCCGTCAAGGTTGCGCCGTCAAGCGACATAAATTCCCATGCCAAAAGTTCGTCCGCTTTACATACAAATAAAGTTTTACCACCGCTTACGACGGAAAAATCGCCCTCGTAAAGGCTAAGCACACCGCCTTTTCCAATCACGTAATCACCTTTAATAGGGTCACGTTCAAGTACATATTTTAAGGTTCGGCCGTCAAGTTTTTTGCACATGTATAGCCTGAATTCAGGACTATTCGTGTCTTTGGGCGGTTTCTTTTTAAATCCAAACATTATTCAGGCTTGTCCTCTTCGGTTTCGGCAACGATATAATCGGGTCTGCGTTTTGTTTCCATATATGTCTTGGAAAGATACTGACCAAGTACACCCATACATAAGAGTTGCAAACCACCTACAAATAGGAATATACATATCATCGAAGCCCAACCGCTAACAGACGAATGAGTATCAATAATTTTACGCACGATAATTGCCAACGCACCGATTATAGAGAGCAAAAACATCACAATACCGCTAAATGAACTAATCGCCAACGGTGTTGTAGAAAATGCGACTATACAATCGAGAGAATAGCGGAACAATCCCCAGAAAGACCATTTAGTTTTTCCTGCGACACGTTCAATATTTTCGTATGTTATCCACTCCGTTTTGAATCCTACCCATTCGAAAATACCCTTCGAAAAACGGTTGTATTCGCAAAGCGAAAGAACAGCATCAACCATTCTTCTCGACATAAGTCTATAATCGCGAGCGGCAGGAACAAGTTTAACATCGGAAATTTTATTAACAATACCGTAAAAACAGTTTGCAAAGAAACTTCTTATAGGCGGTTCGCCCTTGCGGTCGCCGCGCCTTGTTGCAACCGAATCACATTTTTTCTCCTGAAGCAATGCCATCATTTTAGGCAACAAAGAGGGCGGGTCTTGCAAATCGGCATCCATGATTACCGCATAATCACCCTTAGCCGAGCGCAATCCTGCAAGCATACCTGCTTCCTTACCAAAATTGCGGGAGAATGATACATAACGTGTACGAGCATCAACGTCTGCACGTGCCCTAAGAATATCGAGCGTTGCGTCTTTTGAACCGTCATTAACATATATCGCTTCAAAATCGTAATCAGGCATTTCTGCAATCACTTTATCAAGTTCTTCAAAGAAATACGGCAAAGCCTCTGCTTCGTTATAACAAGGAACAATCACGCTAATAAGTTTTTTATTCATAATTACTGTAAAACCCGTCATCTTTCTACGAATTTTATTATTTTTATACTATAAATATACCATACACATATTTATATGTCAATAACGGATATATTGTCTTGGTTCTTTTACGCAAAATCTTAATGATGACGCGTATTCGCTAAATAATACATTTTTTAAATCAAATTAAAAGGCTTCCGTATTTATCCTCCGGAAGCCTTTTATATTATTCTTCGTTTTGTTCGTTATTATTGTTATTTTCTTGGTATTCTTCGTTTAAACGTCTTCTACGCGCATTCAGCAAAAAATATGCCGGTAAACCCAGAATCCCCATCGCCATGACAATAACAAATATGACTTGAAATACTTTTTCGATAATTTCCATTATTGCTTTGCCTCCGTGACGATATAATCATCAGAGATGTCGGTATTAATTGCAAGTTCCAAAAGAAGTTCCATTTGTTCTTTCCCTTTTTCGCCTGAATTAATAAAAGTAAAACTGTTGGTTTGTTTCATAGGATAAAAAGTGTTGACCAACTCACCTTCGGGAGTGATTGTGGTTTTCAACATAGCGCAGGTGAGGTCATACGGAGAAAACGTAAAGTTCCCAAGACTGTAAACGATAAGTTTGCCGTTATAGTGCTCTATTCCCTGCATACAATGCGAATGCATACCTACAACAACGTCGGCTCCTGCATCAACAAACGCTTTTCCCATGTGTTTTTGTCCGTGCGTAAGGACAGTTGTTATTTCTTCGCCCCAATGCACGTATGCGATCACGTAGTCCGCCTTCTCTTTAGCAGAAGAAATTTCTTTTTGCATCGAAACGGTATCGAATATTTGGAAAACACCGCTTAGGTTTTCCCTTGCACCACGCGTGCTGTATGGATCAATGGCAGTACCCGCAATGATCGCAATCTTGTAGCCGTTCACTATATAATAATACGGCGCTTTCGCCTCGTTAAGATTTTCACCTGCACCGACATGTGCAATCCCTGCATTATCAAGCGTCAAAAGTGTATCCGTAAGAGAGTCCGGTCCATAGTCAAACGCATGATTATTCGCAAGACCTACGATATCAACACCCATTTCATGATAGATCTTTACATTTTCGGGATTACCGCGAAACGTCCACATTTTATCGGGAATTGGCGAACCACGTTTAGAAAGGGTAAATTCGTTGTTCGCCATAGCGATCGTTGCCGAATTCATTATTTCCAAAACTTCTTCGGAAACAAGACCTTTAGCACCTTTTTGACGCGCTTCATAAGCATACATTACGCTTGAACCGTCATTAAATGTCACATCACCAACAAACACAAGGTCGGTAACTCCGCTTTCGGTATTTTCTAACACAGCGGTGCGTTCAAGTTCATCATCTAAAATCGACAGAAATGCTTTTTCGCTATATCCGATCGAAGAATGCAATTCCTTGCTGTCAACCTCGCCGTTTGAAAGTGCATTCGCTAATTTTTCTACAGAATCACTACCGAATTTTTCAGAAATGCGGTCTATATAATTCTTATCAACCTTATCTGCAAATGAGGTTTTGAGATTGGACAAATTATTCAATATTTCCTCGACTGCTAATTTGTAAGAGTCGAGATTTTCGGGTTTGCTGTTTGCTATTGGGTCGGAAACCGATTCGGGCGGCGGATTTACCGCAACCGGCGAATATGCACTGTTATCCTCATCATTTCCAAATAACGGCAACGCAAACACCAAACATAATAACAACGCAAGGCATAACGCAACTATACCAAAAATTTTAATTCTTTTCATCACTTATTCTGTATTCTCACATTAAGTTGAGGATATGGGATTTCAATATTTGCATTCTTAAATGCATTACGGACACCTTTTACAAGTTCTTCGCGAACTGCCCAATAATTTGCGCTTTCACACCATACACGTATCGCGTATTTAATTCCGTTTTCTCCGCAATCGAGCATTACAGCAGCCGCCTGAGGATCTTTTAATACTTTGTCACAAGCGTTAGCAACCTCGAGCATTGTTGCCTTTACAGCGTCAACGTCACTTTCGTAATCCGCAGTGAATTCAACATCAACGCGGCGAAGTTCTTCGGCAGAATAATTTGTTATGACCGAATTGGTCAGACCGCCATTCGGAACAGTAATAACCTTATTATCAACTGTTACAATAACCGTATAAAATACAGATATCTCGCGTACAGTGCCGGAAGCACCCTGCGCTTCAATATAGTCACCTGCACGGAAAGGACGAAACAAAAGTATCATTATACCGCCTACAAGATTAGAAAGCGCGCCTTGTACAGCAAGACCTATAGCAACACCTGCAGATGCAATAAGTGCTATAACAGAACTCATAGGTACACCAAGTATCGCGATAACCGATACAACCACTACTATCTTTAACGAAATAGAAATGAAACTCGCGATGAAACCCGCGGCTGACGGATCAATATTTTTGAATATTTTTCCGCTTTTTATGCGTTTTGAAATAATATTTACAATTTTAAATCCTATCACAAAGACAAGTAACGCACAAATAAGATTTTTAGCCAACGGGATAACAAGTGCGGACATGTCTTTCAAAATCTGTTCCATAAAAATCAATCCTCCAAAATCATATTATACTAATTTATAATAGTCAATTTATCCTACAAAGTCAACATATATTAAAAAATACGCTTTATATTATTAGGAAAATATCCGCATTATATTGACTTTTCTCAGCAATTTGATATACTATAATATAATTATAAGTAATAATAGTTATTATTAAGAGGCATATATGAGCAAATGTAAGATTATTTGCTTCGCCAACCAAAAAGGCGGCGTAGGAAAAACAACAAGTGCGCTTAATATTGCAGCATGTATAGCAAGAAGCGGAAAACGCGTTTTGTTTATAGATTCCGACCCTCAAGGTAACGCAACGAGCGGATTAGGTATTGTAAAGCGAACAATAACGGGTAGTGTTTATGATCTCCTTATCGGTAGACTGAATTGGGAAAACGCCACTATCAACACAAATGTGCGTGGCCTTTCGTTAATTCCGTCAAGCATCAATCTCGTTGGTGCTGAACTTGAACTTGTTGACGAAACCGACCGTGAGTATAGATTGCGAAATGCTTTAAAAGGCGCAGAAGAAAGGTTTGATTATATAATTATCGACTGCCCCCCCTCCCTTGGCTTGATTACAATCAACTCACTTGTTTCTGCAAAATATGTTGTTATACCTGTACTTTGCGAATACTATTCACTCGAAGGTCTTTCACAACTTACCGCTACGATAAAGCAGATCCGAAGACTTTATAATCCGCAAATCGAACTTTTGGGCGTGTTAATCAACATGTTTGATGGCAGACTAAATTTGTCGATTGCAGTTTTGGAAGAAATCAAAAGACATTTTGCGGACAAGTTGTTCAGAACCCCTATTCCCCGAAGCGTAAAGATTAGCGAAGCGCCAAGTCACGGTATGCCGATAACCGACTACGACAAAAACGGCAAAGGCTCGGTTGCATATTCTGCAGTTGCGCTTGAACTGATGAAAAGATGCGAAGCATAACGGAGGAACCCAATGGCTAAAAAAGGTCTTGGCAGAGGGCTTGACGCTCTACTTGCCGACAATGCGATAGAAGAAAAAGAATCAAGCGGTGTCACGGTTTTAAAAATATCCGATATTGAGCCTAACCGCGCACAGGCGAGAAAAAAGTTCGAAGAAACAGCACTTTTAGAACTTGCCGATTCAATAGGACGTCACGGCATACTTCAACCGATAGCCGTACGCAAGAAAAGTAATGGATATTATGAAATAATCGCAGGCGAACGCAGATGGCGCGCATCGAAAATTGCAGGGCTCAGTGAGATTCCTGCAATAATACATGATGCAGATGACTTGCTTGCAGGTGAACTTTCACTTATAGAGAATCTCCAACGCGAAAACCTTAATGCCGCTGAAGAAGCGCGTGGTTACCGCGACCTTATGGAACGTTTCGGTCTTACGCAGGAAGAAGCGGCAGAACGTGTAGGCAAATCACGAACCGCCGTTGCTAATATATTACGCATATTAAAACTTCCCGAAAGCGTATTGAATTTGGTTGAGGACGGTAGCCTTTCCTACGGTCATGCAAGAACATTAATTCCACTTACGCAAATATGCGATGAAGACGACGTTTTAAAGTACGCTGAGTATGTTATTAAAAACGCTTTATCTGTCAGACAAACCGAGCAGTATGTTAAATACATCTCCGAAGGCGGAAATAATAACAGAAACGACAAACATCTAACCGTTAGCAAGGCTTATTACAAAAAACTCGAAACTGACATGAGTGATGTTTTGGGAAGAAAAGCCATTATAAAGCAAACCGCAGACGGAAACGGAAAATTAACACTTTCCTTTTCGGGTACTGACGACCTCGAAGAACTTATAAAGAAAATTTGCGGCAACGGATTTTTTAATAACGAACAATAAACGAACGGAGTATATAAAATGATAGACATTAAATTTTTACGCGAAAATCCCGATATAGTTCGCGAAAACATCAAGAAAAAGTTTCAAGATGACAAATTGCCTCTTGTTGACGAGGTTATTGCACTTGATAAACGCAACCGCGAGATCAAGACCGAAGTTGAGGCACTTCGTGCAAACCGCAACAAAGCATCCAAGCAGATCGGCGCACTAATGGCGCAAGGCAAACGCGACGAAGCGGAAGAAGTGAAAAAAGCAGTTGCCGCCGACGGTGATAAAATTGATACTCTTTCTGCAGAAGAAAAAGAAGTCGGCGAAAAACTCAACACCATTATGATGCGTATCCCCAATATTATCGACCCTTCTGTACCTATCGGTAAAAACGACGAAGAAAATGTCGAAGTTGAACGTTTTGGCGAACCGTTAGTTCCCGATTTCGAAATCCCCTATCATGCAGAAATTCTTGAAAAACTCAAAGGCCTTGACCTTGACAGCGCAAGAAAGGTTGCAGGTAACGGTTTCTACTATTTGACCGGTGATATTGCTCAACTTCATTCTGCTGTTATCTCCTACGCACGTGACTTTATGATACAGCGTGGTTTTGAATACTGCATTCCGCCTTTCATGATTCGCAGCAATGTTGTTACAGGTGTTATGAGTTTTGCTGAAATGGAAGCGATGATGTACAAGATAGAAGGCGAAGACCTTTATCTCATCGGCACCAGCGAACACTCAATGATAGGTAGATATATCGACACCATAATCCCTGAAAATCAACTTCCGAAAACCCTTACCAGTTATTCGCCTTGCTTCCGTAAAGAAAAGGGCGCTCACGGTATAGAAGAACGTGGCATTTACCGTATCCACCAATTCGAAAAGCAGGAAATGATCGTCATCTGTAAACCCGAAGACAGCATGATGTGGTTTGACAAACTTTGGCAGAATACTGTTGATTTGTTCCGTACACTTGACATTCCCGTTCGTACTATCGAGTGTTGCTCGGGCGATTTGGCTGACCTTAAAGTCAAGTCGGTAGACGTCGAAGCATGGTCGCCGAGACAGAAAAAATATTTCGAAGTTGGCTCTTGCTCGAACCTCGGTGATGCTCAGGCGCGTAGACTTAAGATTCGTATTGACGGCGATAACGGAAAATATCTCGCTCACACTCTTAACAACACCGTTGTTGCTCCTCCCAGAATGCTTATCGCATTGATCGAGAACAATCTTAACGAGGACGGTAGTGTAAATATACCCGAAGCATTAAGACCCTATATGCTCGGCAAGTCAATCATAAAATAGGTGAGATATGGATATTTCTACTCTCATTTGGATGTTTATGATCGGTGCTTCGATAGCAATGGTTATAATGTATTATAACGCGCGTTTCTTGGGCAGATTGGTACGCAAATTAATCCAAATTGATGCCACTTCTCCCGAAAGCGCAATGTCTATCAGCGACCTCGGACTTAAAATGACTCCTGCCTTAAAACATTCGCTTCGACCCGGCACGAGTTTTTCCGAAACGGTTCTTAAGACAGAAGATGACCGATATTATATCGCACCCGACAAGTTATCTATGGCAAAATCGAAATACAGAGGTAAGGATACAACCATAATATTTATATTACTATGTATCATTGCACTTGCTGTTGTCGCTTATGCATTTTCCCAGATACTCCCCGACCTGTTAAACAAAGTTGGAGGCGATTTTACGCAAATTTTTGGTGGAGGAAATGATTTATGAATAGCAGACGAAAAGTCAACCCTATCATTATAATTCTCATCGCCGCCATTGTATTGGTTATAATCACTGCCGCTATCATACTGTTTTTAGGCGGTAGGTTCACTACACTTGATAACGGTGCGAAATTTTTAGGAAAATCCGAAAACGGTCAACCCGTTTCGGGCACGATCAAATACCAAAACGGTACCGAAGCAACGCTTGATTATTACAATAGAAGCATAACTTATTCGAACGGTGATATTTATACCGGTGAAATAGTCGGCGGTTGCAGACACGGACACGGCGTGATGTCTTTTTCCGCAACAGGCGATGTTTATGAAGGTTATTTCCAAAAAGACGAGATCACGGGAACAGGTACTTTTAAATACTCTAACGGCGATATATACGAGGGCGGTTTTCTAAACTCACTCAAACACGGCCAAGGCACGTTCACTTATGCTAACGGAAACAGTTATGTCGGAAACTATGAAAACGACGTAAGAACCGGCAAAGGCGTATTCAAATGGGCCTCTGGCGCATCGTACGAAGGTGACTTTGCCGATGACCTTAAACACGGTTACGGCATAATGATTTACGAAAGCGGTGACCGTTACGAGGGTTATTTTAAAGAAGACATGTGTGACGGCGAAAGAGGCTTGTATATTTGGTCTAACGGCGAGAGATACAATGGCACTTTCCGCAACAACCGAATGGACACTCGCACAGTCGACAACGATGGTAATTTTATTCGCGACGAAAGAGGCGAATATGTACACGGTGAAAAGGCCACCTACACCTTTACAACCGGAAGAACTTATAGTGGGTATTTTATAGAAGGCCAAGCAGTTGGCGTTAATATTGGATTGGAGGAATAATCATGGCAAATTTTGTTTTTTCTGCATTCGCAGATGAAATCGATTCTAATTTTGACAAACAGATCGAGGGGTTGAAAGCGTTAAACATCGGTTATATTGAACTTCGCGGTGTTGACGGTAAAAGTTTTATTGAACTTACCGATGAAGAAGTTTTAGTTGTTAAGAACAAACTTGACAGCAACAATATCAAGATTTCCGCACTCGGTACTCCCATTGGTAAAATCAACGTTGACGGTGACTTTGATGCTCACAAGAAGTTGCTTACCAGAATCATGGACATTGGCGATATGCTTGGTTGCAAGGTACTCAGAATGTTCAGTTTCTACCCTGCTGACGGTATGTGTGACTGCGAATTTAAGAAAATCGCGTTCAAGTACGTTGGTGAACTTCTTGACATGGCTGATGCACGTGGTTTTATTCTCTGCCACGAAAACGAAAAAGATATATTCGGCTGTTCTCCCGAACGCGAACTTGAATTGATGCAGTATTTCGGCGGCAGATTAAAGGCAGTTTTAGACCCCGGTAACTTCGCGTTCTGTTTTGAAGATGCATCTAAAGGTTATCCCCTTTTGAAAGACTACATTCATTATTTCCACATCAAAGACGCTGATGAAACCGGCGCTATTGTTCCTCCCGGCAAAGGCGTTGCTTGTCTTGAAGAAACTCTCAAAGCAGTTAATAAGGACAGAGATGGTCAGGTCATCATTACTATGGAACCGCACTTGATGAACTTTACCGGTTTGTCAAGCCTTTCTAAACTTGATGATATACATCACGTTTATTCCTTTGAAACACCGTTCGAAGCGTTTAAAGTTGCTACCGAAGCGGTAAGAGATATGGTTAGTAAGTTTTGAAAAATAAATTAAAACTATTCGGCGCGGTAATTAACCGCGCCGTAATAAATAAACGCGTTTCGCTTTCGCTTTGCTTCTTAGCAGGTGTATTAGGTGCACTTCCCTATTACAATGAGGAACTGTTCATTTTCACATTTATTTCTTTATTCGTGCAGTTTTATATTGTAATAGAACAGAGAAAAGCATTCAACCGAATATTTGCCACTTTCTTTTGGTATTTTCTTGGTTTTTATTTTCCACTATACCTATTCCTTTCGGAACTTTACCCCTACAGTCGATTTGGATTTGACGAAAGCCAAGCAGTTTTCATTCTGATCTGTTCATGTATAGCGATTCCGCTTTTACATGCGGTCGTAGAAGCCTCTATAATGTTGCTCACGCGTTTTTTTAGTAACAATGGTTGGGACATTATTGCTTACGCTTCGATTTGGGTAATTGGCGAATGGGTGCTTTCTCTCGGGACACTTGCTTTCCCTTGGGGCGGCACTGCAGTATCTTTAACAGGTTTCCTCCCATACATACAAACCGCTTCTTTATTCGGAAAATACTTTGTTACCTTTATCACTACCGCAGGGTGCTATGCGTTTGCGTTGGGAGTAGTAGAACGAAGGAATATTTTCGCACTTATAGGCGCTTCTGTTATCAGTATCAATGCAATTTTAGGTACGATATTGTGGTATATACCGACCGAGAAAGGTAACGATGTTGCCGTTGCAGCGATTCAAGGAAACGTACTTTCAAACGAAAAATGGGAGAGCGTTAACTCGAATCTCATTTTCGACCGATACATCGGTATGACCGAGGACGCGGCAAAAAGCGGTGCAAAACTTATAATTTTGCCGGAAAGTGCTATTCCGCAGTACTTCATTCCGAGCGGCAAGATTCATGACGCCTTATCGGATATCACAAATAAATACGATGTTACGGTTGTTTGCGGCGTTCATTACTATGATAAAACAAGCAAAGCCAACTATAACTCCGTTGTTGCTGTTTATCCCGACGGAAGTCTATCGGAGCATTATGACAAAAGGCATCTTGTTCCGTTCGGCGAGTTTATTCCATTTGTCGACTTTATCAGCGAATTTCTGCCATTCGTAGGAGAATTCAACAGTAGCACAAGCGAACTCTCCGAAGGCACTGAACCTGTGGTCATTGATACTAACCACGGTACAATTTCACCGTTAGTCTGTTTCGACTCTATTTTCCAGCAGTTTGCGCGTGATGGTGTAAATAAAGGTTCCGAATTTATTGCAGTCGTCACAAACGACAGTTGGTTTAACGACAGCATCGGCATTTATACCCATTTGCGTCATGCACAACTACGTGCTATAGAAAACCGCCGTTATGTGCTTCGCGCCGCGAATACGGGCGTTTCAGCCTTTATTGATGAACGCGGAAGAGTTATTAACAAAACAGAACCGCTTACTATTGATACTGAAATCGGCAACGTTTATTCAATAGATAAAGTTACGCTATACACCGAAATCGGTGACATCATACTTTACGTTTCGTTTTTTAATATTGCTATATTTGTTCTGAACTATATAAGGAGATTGTTCAATGGAAAGAATACAACTTCACCAAAATGAAATATACGACGGTGCTTCAACCGTTGTTCTTGAACTTTTGATACACCAAGCCTCCCCCGAACTCACTAAAGGAAGACGCCCCGCCATTATCGTTTTTCCGGGCGGCGGTTATAGTTATACTTCTGATAGAGAAGCAGAACCTATCGCAAGTGCATATTTTGCCGAAGGTTATAATTGTTTTGTACTTAGATACATAACAGGCGAAAAGGCAAAGATTGCAAATCCGCTTTATGATGCCGCTGCCGCTATTGCTCATTTAAGGATAAATGCAGAAAAATATTGTATTGATTCTGAGAAAATAACGGTAGTTGGATTTTCCGCAGGCGGACATCTTGCAGGTTTTATTGCGACACAATGGCATAGAAAAGAGATCAGCGAAAAATTAGGTATTGACAACAATCTATGCAAACCTAACGCGGCAATACTTGGTTATCCCGTTATCACTCAAAAAGTCCCTTCGCATGTGCAATCCTTTGACAACCTTTTAGGTGTCGAACGCGATGAATCACTAAATCATATGGGCAACCTTGACGAAAATGTTGATGAAAATACCTGCCCTTGCTTCATCTGGCATACTGCAAAAGATTCTGTAGTACCCGTTGCCAACTCACTTGCATTTGCACGAGCACTAACAGACAAAGGTATCAGTTGTGAACTTCATATATTCCCTATGGGTGATCACGGTCTTTCTCGTGCAACTGCCGAAACCGCACCCGATTGGGGAACAAAAGCATATACTATCCCCTATGTTGCGCGTTGGATAAGGTGGTCTGTACTTTGGCTTGAACAGACTCTTCATGACGGAAACTTTAAAATCAATATTACCGAATAATAAACAAAAAACGCGACTTTAAGAGTCGCGTTTTTTTATTTAAACATAATTTAGGATTTCTTTGGAATAATATATTCAAAGGAGTGTTAAATATGTTTTTGTTTTTATTAGGGCTTTTATCCGGTGGATTGATCGGTGTTTTCTTCATGTGCCTTATGCAGGTCGGACGCCAACAATAATTATTATGTAAAAAGCAGATGCCTTTACAAAAGACATCTGCTTTTTCTATTTTAATTAATACATTCCGCCGCCCATTCCGCCTGCCATTGCTGCTGCGTTGGCTGCTGCGGTTGCGGGATCTTCTTTCTTGTCTGCAACAAGTGCTTCTGTCGTGAGAACCATGGAAGCAACACTTGCAGCGTTTTGAAGTGCACTTCTTGTAACCTTAGTAGGATCAACAATACCGCTGTCGATCATATCAACGAATGTTTCGTTATATGCATCAAAGCCTACACCCTTAGGTTCGCTCTTTACGCGCTGAACAATTACAGAGCCTTCAAAACCGGCGTTTTCTGCGATTTGACGTACAGGTTCTTCAAGTGCACGAAGTACAATCTTAACACCTGTCTTTTCGTCACCTTCAACGGTTTCTACAAGCGCACTAACTGCAGGAATACAGTCGCAAAGTGCAACACCGCCGCCGGGAACGATACCTTCTTCAACTGCCGCCTTGGTAGCGTTAAGAGCATCTTCAATACGGAGTTTCTTTTCTTTCATTTCGGTTTCTGTAGCCGCACCAACCTTGATAACTGCTACGCCGCCCGAAAGTTTTGCAAGACGTTCATGAAGTTTTTCTTTATCGAATTCACTTGTCGAAACTTCAATAGAAGCCTTGATTTGAGCGATACGATTCTTGATTTCGTTTACATCGCCTGCGCCACCGACGATGATAGTGTTTTCTTTATTGATCTTAACCTGACGCGCACGTCCGAGTTGAGCGAGACTTGCTTCCTTGAGTTCAAGACCGAGTTCAGAGGAAATAACTTCACCGCCTGTAAGAATAGCGATATCCTTAAGCATATCCTTACGTCTGTCACCAAAACCGGGTGCTTTAACAGCAACACAAGTAAAGGTGCCGCGAAGTTTGTTCACAATAAGGGTAGAAAGCGCTTCGCCCTCCACGTCTTCTGCGATAATAACAAGTTTCATACCGTTTTGAACGACCTGTTCAAGTACAGGGAGAATTTCCTGAACGTTAGAAATCTTCTTGTCAGTAATAAGAATAGAAGCATCGTCAATAACCGCTTCCATTTTATCGGTATCAGTAACCATATAAGGAGTGATATATCCGCGGTCGAACTGCATACCTTCAACAACTTCGCAGGAAGTTTCGGCAGTTTTGCTTTCTTCAACAGTTATAACACCGTCTGCGGTAACCTTTTCCATAGCATCGGCAATAAGAGTACCGATAATTTCATCACCTGCAGAAACTGTACCTACACGTGCGATATCTGCGCTTCCGTTTACCTTCTTTGCGGAAGCCTTAAGTGCTTCAACAGCGGTATCAACGGCTTTTGCAATACCCTTCTTAACCACCATAGGATTAGCACCTGCAGCAACGTTCTTCATACCCTCGCGTATAATTGCTTGAGCAAGAAGTGTAGCGGTTGTAGTACCGTCACCTGCTGCGTCGTTGGTTTTTGTAGAAACTTCTCTTACAAGAGATGCGCCCATGTTTTCAAACGCATCGTCGAGTTCGATTTCTTTAGCAATGGTAACACCGTCATTAGTTATAAGCGGTGCACCGAACTTTTTATCAAGAACCACGTTTCTGCCCTTAGGTCCGAGAGTGATTTTTACAGTGTCGGCAAGTTTGTCGATACCTCTCATAAGAGACTCACGTGCTTCAATACCGTTTTTAATATCTTTTGCCATGATTGATTACCTCCGTATATTACTCTACGATTGCTAAAATATCACTTTGGCGAACGATAATGTATTCTTCGCCGTCGAGTTTGATTTCGGTGCCGGAATACTTGCTTGTAATAACCTTATCGCCAACCTTAACAGTCATAACGACATCTTTACCGTCAACATTGCCACCGGGACCCACCTCAACAACTTGAGCAATTTGGGGTTTTTCCTTTGCGGCACCTGTGAGTATTATTCCGCTTTTTGTTGTTTCTTCGGCTTCGACCATTTTTACAACAACACGGTCTGCCAAGGGTTTGAGTTTCATTGAATTACCTCCATTTGATTCTTTATCTTACGAAATATGTTATACACCGCATTTATGAACATTTTATGTCCTTTGCGCGTCGCATTTGTAAACATTTGGCAATCGCACCGCGAGAGTGCTAACTTTAAACAAGATATTACATAATATTTGCTTTTGCTCTATAACAAGCAGTGCCAAAATGCTATCCTGTGCATTTACATACAAAACACTTTGCCCATTATATAACAAAAAATCAAAAAAAGCAATATTTTCGTTATTATTTACGGGGTTTAAAAAATTGATATAGGTTGCATTTTATCATTCCGTTATATAAAACGCGTTTTTTATCACTTCGTCTGCCGAAATAGCGTTCGAACAGTTCATCTGAAGTTATTAAATACATTTGCCATGATGGAATATTTTTTTCGAAACACTTTCCAAGTGCTTTATAAAGTTCTCTCGCTTCAGCCAAATCTCCAAGTCGTTCACCATACGGTGGATTTGTTACAATCGTACCACGTGCATCAATTATGGGCGAAACGAATTCACGTGCATCTGAAACCTTAAAATCAATACACTTAGAAACACCTGCTTTTTTCGCGTTCTCACGAGCAAGTTCTATTGCCGATGTATCAATATCCGATCCGAAAATTCTCGTAATCGGCTCACGGATCTCACCCCTTGCCTCTTCCCTTTCGTGTTTCCATACAGTCTTGTCAATCAACGGGAAGTTTTCCGATACATACGAGCGGTTTAAGCCGGGCGCCATGTTACAAGCAATCATAGCCGCTTCTATAGCAATTGTTCCGCTTCCGCATAATGGGTCACAGATAATTACATTGTCGCGCATACGAGAAAGTTTTACCATTGCGCAAGCAAGTGTTTCGCGCAAGGGTGCGGCAAGTGACTGCGCACGATAACCGCGTTTATGAAGACCTATACCCGAAGTATCTATCATTAACGTAGCAACATCATTTAGCAAAAAGAACTCTATTTGATATTTGACACCTGTTTCAGGAAAAATACGCATTTTATATTTTTCCGAAAGTGATGTTACAACCGCTTTCTTAATTATCTTCTGGCAGTCAGGTATAGAAAACAGTTTGCTTCTTATCGAATGACCTTTTACCGGAAACATATCTTCCTTACCAATGTATTCATGCCATGGAAGGGCTTTTGTTCCCTCAAACAGGTCGTTAAATGTATATGCTTTAAAAGAACCAATCTTGATAAAAAGTCGTTCCGCAGTACGCAGACGCAAATTACATCTTACAATGCCCTCCGTCGGCGCTTCAAACGTCACTCTGCCGTCGATAGTTTCTATGCGTTTATAGCCTAGTGCATCAATCTCCTCGCCAAGTAAACCTTCGAGTCCGAAAAGACAGGTAGCAATTAATTCCATTATTATCTCCGATGAAAATAACTATTTTTTATTCTTTTTCTTTATAACTAAAATCACAACTATTAAAAGCGCGACAACTGGGACAACACTTACAACAACCCAAATAACCCAGTTGTCGTTACGTTGAACAGAGACAGAAGTGTCAACATTAGTATCATCGACCGAACCTATTGATGCTACGGATGAAGTGTCGCTCTCAGGTTCAGAAGTATTATCACTTTGTATATTCTTTGTAGCACCAACCAGCGCTTCACCGCAGAATACAAAGTTTGCATTTGAATTAATGAAAGAATACTTCACATAACGCGCCGTTACGGGAGCGGACACATGCTTAATGTAAGAAACGGCGTCAATATACTCAAGTTGCGGTTGAGCGATCAATTTAAACTCTTCACCGTCGTCCGAAATATATATCTTTATATCATCCGCAGGGTCATCTATGCCGTAATCTTCGACATGACTGAACTGCATCATAAAGTAAGTCAAATCGTTGCGTGTCGAACCAAGGTCGATAGTCACACTCATTCTTCCATCATCGTCAAGATGTGATACATGGAATGCGTGCCACTCAGTACCAAGGGGTGAAGAACCTATAACACCGTCGGTAAGTTCCTTACCGTCATTCTTTTGATAATCCGCACCACCACCGTCAGAGTATGGCTTGGATGCAACATAATCTTTACCTATAGAAATCCAATCTACATAGTCAGGCAAGGCAAATACTTCACTGCGGTTTGCGTCAATGTCCTCCTGTGTGAGAGTGCCTTTTGCATATTTATATGTCAAATCATATATCGAACGTGCACGCGCGTCGGAAGAATAACGTGCATTATAATATACAGCATTTTTTCCGTCTTGATAATACATCTTGATCGAATCCATTGCGCCGCCTTGCATACAACCTTCAAGATAATCAAGGTATCGGTTGTAATATTCGCCATTGCTAAGCGCACGATAGTCTAATTCAATTTCGACGCCCATACCCATAGAGTTACATTCATTTACACATGCTTCAACTCTATTTTTATCTGCCGCAATTTGCCAATACATATTGGGTTGCATACAAACGGCATCAAATCCAAGTTCCTGCCAGATATTATACCCGTTTGCTCTGTAATAAGGAATCCAAATGAACTTCAAGCCGAGTGAATGCAGATATTCCGAGGCATATTTAAATAATTCTTTATCTTCCGCTTTATAGAAATATTCTTCGAGCCAATAGAATCCTACCAAATCAAGATTCTCATAACCCGCTTCAGTATACAAGCGAATTTGTTCATCAATTATCCATTTGATTGCATATTTGCGGTCTTCGATGTTGGAAAAATCAAGCGCCTTTCCGCCAAGTGTTCCAAAATTCGCACCCGAAGCCTTGCCGGGGTACAAAATAGTAAAAAACACTCCCGCTTTCTTATCGGGCTCGTTAAGTTCCTCTTTAACTTTGCCGAAAGCAGTGTCAAGCGCATCAACGTTTGTACCCTCATAGAAAGTATCTTCTACATAACTGGTCCAGTCTAACGCCTTTGACGGCTTGGATGTATCGTAATGCATACTTGCGCCGGATGCGCCCAACTTTACACAAGGAAGAAAAAGATAACTGTCAAAAAAGAAATCTTTAATATTTCCGTCAGTATCGTAATATGCCACATACGGCATCAGATCTTCTACATTATGACGTCCGTTATCGGTTCTGCTGGGGTTCCACGTATATGTCAGACAGAGATTTTCATAACCGTCCATGTTTGATGTTTGAGGAAAAGATGCGCCGACATTGATGCTAAATAAAGAAAATACCGACGACAATAGCGTGATAGCGAGTATAAACGAAATGTATCTTTTCATAATTACCCTCCATTATTTTTATAATTTTAACACAAATGCCTATATTTTGCAATGTTTTATCTAAAGAAAAGACTGTCGCTATTAGCACTTTGCGACAGTCAATTTACTTTTATGACAAAAATAGTTTTTCTGCGTAACCCGAGAGTATTCCGATACCTGCAGAAGCAAGAATTAAATAAATCGGGTTAACTTTCTTGAAAGCCAATGTAACCACAATGGCAAATATCACAATAGAACTAAAAAAGTTAAAATCAAATGCAGAAATAGATATTCCTACAGGGAAAAACACACCTAACCCTAAGGTTATTACTGCTGATGCAATAAGTCCTACTACAACAGGGCGAAGTCCCGTAAGACAACTTTTTACGATAAAACTGTTCTTATATTTAGCGTAGAACTTAGCCACTAACAATATTATTACAAACGACGGCATTACAACGCCGAGCGTTGCGCAAACTGCGCCAAACAAACCGCCGGTCTGAACACCGATATATGTCGCCATATTAATTGCAACAGGTCCCGGTGTTGATTCGGCAACTGCAATAAAATTAAGCAGTTGTTCTTCCGACATCCACTCGTTTGCAAGTACCTCATATTGCATAAGCGGAAGCATTGCATATCCGCCGCCAAATGTAAACGCACCGATTTTCAAAAAGGTAAGGAATAACTTAAGATAAATCATTTCTTGGCACTCCTTCCCTTTGCAATCAAAGCAGCAGAAAGACCGATAAGTGCACCGCCGATTATAATAAACAGAACATTAACATTTGTTAACAGAACTATCGAAAATGCAGCGACCGCAAGAATAGCAGAAAACAAATTCTTGGGACATTGCTTTGCCATACCCCAAAGCGCCTTTACAATAAGAGCGATAACACCTGCTCGAATGCCGTTAAAAGCAAACCGTACCACCTCATAATCTAACGCTACTTCTAACACAAATGAAAGGCAAGTAATGATAATAAATGACGGCAGAACAGTACCTAAAGTTGCCGCAAACGCACCCCAAAAACCTGCCGCACGTGTACCAACAAAAGTTGCGGTATTTATCGCGATAGGACCGGGGGTGGATTCGGCTATTGCAACTATGTCAAGCATAGTTGATTCTTCTATCCACTTTTTCTTCTCGGCAACTTCGCGCTGTATCAGCGGCAACATTGCATAGCCGCCGCCGATAGTGAATGCGCCGATTTTAAAAAAGGTGATAAAAAGCGAAAAATACATTTTAATTTTATTCATTAAAATCAACCAACCGTAACAGTAACTTTACATTCTTTAGACCAACCAAGGTAATTACCTATTCTGTAGGTAAACGTATCAGTTCCTGTGAACCCTTTATTGGGATAATATACGAATTCGCCGTTTTCTGCAAGTGTAACCGTACCGTGTTCGGGCGAAAACGCTAATTGATACAACTTATTAGTATCATATTCGGTATTCAAATTACCTCTAATCGCGGAATTAACAGAAGTGTTTGAAATAACTTTGCCTACCGAATCAGGCGAAATATCAAGAGTACCTTTTATAAAGTCGTGGGTGTAATCATACATAAGTCTAACTCTGGAATCGCTCGAATAACAAGCCGAGTAAAGTATAGATACGGCTTGATAGTACATATGAATACAATCATTCATATATCCGTATTTAACGCCGCCGCTAAGATAATTCATATACTTCTTGAAATAATGTATATTGTTCAAAGCGCTTTGATGTATTTCCATTTCCAAACACATGCCGTTGAGTTTTGCGGTATGCGCGGCATTTTCGATACGTGATGAATTCACTTTCAAATCAAAGGCATAGTTAGGTTGCAAACAACCAACGTCAAATCCTAACGATTCCCAGTTTGTAGAATTAGAAGCATTATAATAAGGTATCCAGAATAAGTCATACTCTAATTCATCAAACATCTCGTTAACTGCTTTAACCGTAGGAGCGTTGTTGCCGTCTACTTTTTCGGAGAACCAATAAAAACCGCAAAGTTCAAGGCAGGCATAATTCATCGAATCAAACTTTGCTATTATTCTTTCGGCATATTTTCTCGCAACGTAAACCCGTCCTTCAAGAGTCGTAAGGCTATCGTTTTTACCGTCAAAATCAATATCACCGAAATTGCTTAAAGTTCCATCCATGTTCGGAATAGCGACAAAAACTTTTAATTTATAGTTGGAAAGCCCAAGACTGTTTCTAACTTTTAATGCCGTTTTATTAAGCGCATCAAAATCACGGTTCTGCGTAAACATCTGGTCGAACAAATAATTCCAATCGGATGCGGTGTTGGTCGAATGACCATAACCGCCGCTTGGAAGTGCCGCTGAAGACGGCAAGAACAAATAAGCGTCAAACATGGTATCGACAATATTGCCGTTTTCATCGAGGTAACCTACATAAGGAAGGAAAAAGTCCTGATTTGTGTTAGCGGAATTATGATATATCAAGCAAACGTCATTAGCGCCGCCAATGAGGTCATCAGACGGAGCCGCAAAGGAATTAGTGTTTTCGTCATTAACAAAATATTCGCTTAAATCATACTTTGTTAAAGATGTCAATGCACTTGCTTTGTTAACGTTCTTTTTACCTGTAATCGTTATTTCATCAACAAAAACGTGAACGCTTACATCAAAGTATATCATGGCGTAACGGGCACGATAGGTCTTATCTAGTTGTTCGTTTACGGTCACAATCGTTTTAGCCGCGTTTCCGATTTTCCGAGGAACAGCCTCTTTTGCCAAATACCAATCCGTTCCGTTTTCGGAGAGCACCAACTTTGCAACCGTCGGCAAATAAATACCCGAAGATTTATCATCAAGGAACCTTATTTTGAAAGACGATACAGATGAAATATGTCCAAAATCATAAAAAATACTTCTATTGCTACCGGAGTAAAACTGACACCAATAACCATTATAGCAATATGTATCGTTAGTTGTAACGCCATCGGTTAGAAGTTTTGTGTTTTCGGGGGCATTATATTGAGAAGCGGTTTCCATGTCCATAAAACTGTCAGCAACAATTTCGTGTCCAAGTCCTGACAGAAGATTTACAGAGGTATTGTTGCCGTATGAATTTTCCCAATACGAAGGTTCGGAGGTAGTAACAAAATCAAAATCTCCGTACATATCCTGCAATCTGTCTTCAATTGTCGTATTTGCGTAAACCTCTACTTCCTCTATATAACAACTACCGTAACTGGAAGGTGTAGTGAAACGTACATATCGCGCTGAGAATAGTTCCTTAAACATAATGCGAAACGCATAATTGTCCTGATATTGATTAGTCGGGTACGAAACACCTATAGTATAGTAGTTTTGACCGTCTTTACTTATGCTGATTTCAACATATTTGGGAAGATACATATCATAATAAGAACGGTTGTAGCAATGAAAAGCAAAGCCGTGTATATTGTTATATACGCTACCCAAATCAACGGTTACAGATATTTGCTGGCTTGCATCAAGGCTAACCCATTGGTCAAGTTCCAACGAGGCACCTACATCAAAGCCATTAGTAAGCAGTACGTCGTAATCGGTGTTACTATAGTCAAATCTTCTGGCATCCAAGGTATATGAGCACCCTGTAGAAATAACAGAAGAACCAAGGTTTTCTTTAAATGTTGCTCCTGAAGACATATAATTTCGGTTCTCAACAAGTTGCGTGTCTGTCAAAGCATAGTTAGTATATGTGTTATCTTTATAACTTTCTATTCTAACATCATCCTTGACTCCTTCGTCGGAATCGTCATCGCTTGTGTCATCGCTTGTGTCATCGCTCGTGTCATCACTTACGTCGCTGCTCGTGTCATCACTTACGTCGCTGCTCGTGTCATCACTTACGTCGCTGCTCGTGTCATCGCTTACGTCGCTGCTCGTGTCATCGCTTACGTCGCTGCTCGTGTCATCGCTTACGTCGTTACTGGTATCGTCGCTGTTTGTTTCATCATTTCCGCCGTCGTCTATTTCCGGCTGAACGATAATATATGTTTTAAGTACGTGTCGCTTTATCAAAATATAGTCAGCAATGTCAACCTCGCCGTCAGAATCCACATCGGCTGAATACAACTGTTCTTCATCAAGTTCATAAGTGCCTATTACGGCGCGTTTGCACAAAACATAGTCAGTCACATCGATAACTTCATCGCCATCAACGTCGCCTATAAGACGCTGATATTCGGTTGTTTCTGCAATAGCCGTTATAGATGTTAAAAGGAAAATTGCAGCAAGCATAAACGCTATAGTCTTTCTTAACATAGAAGCCTCCGTACTATTTGTATTTATAATCTCAAATCGACAAAATTCAAGAATAAATCCGTTAATTTCATATCTCGGTTCAAGCGTCTATAATGATATCGCAAGATGAATAAATATTATAATGTTCAAAATAACGTTCCTCGGCAGGTAACCAAATTTTAAGAAATTTTTCGTATTCTTTTTCGCCGTTACGATGAATAATACGTCGTTTCTGAAGGTCAGGGGCAATATCAAAAAACACACTGATATCCGCATACTTCCCTAACTTAGGGTCAAGACTGTATGCACCCTCGATGATATAACAGTTAGAAACGGGAACATCAATATATTGTTCTATCCGCCCCGATTTGCAATCAAAAACGCCATATTTGAACGACACTTTCGCTTTAACAAAATCAACAACTTCGTTTTTGAAGCGTTCTAAATCAAAGTTGCCGTCGTATTCAGATATGCATAGATTTCCGTTTTTATCCTTGGGGCGGAAAAAGTCGTCCGTGTGAATCACGGGAATGTTCAGTTCATTTTTCAATCTTTCGGCCAGACTTGTTTTTCCCGAGGACGACCGACCATCAAACGCTATTACTAATGGAATAGTATATTTATGACCTTTGATTAACCTTAAAAAATAGTCAAAGGAATGTTCGTATTCAATATTCATTTCGATGCAACAACTATTTCTTTTATTCTTTGAAGTACAGAATACGGCACTTTCATGTCGCCTTGTCCGATGCCGATTTCAATATGAGGTTTCATCTTCGCATGATAATCGGAGCCACCGGATATTTCAAGACCAAGTTCTTTAGCAAGACCTTGGAAATACTCTTGCATTTCGGGAGTATATTCGTTATAGTACCCTTCTATTCCACACAAACCAACAGTTTTAAGTTCAATAAGAAATTTTCTCAGCGATGCATCATCTAGTCGTATAAGATGAGGATGAGCCACAAAACTAACGCCGCCTAGGTCATTAATCAACTTTACAGCCGCTCCCGCTGTAAGGTATTGAGTGCCGTCATAAGCAGGTCTGCCGTTAGCGAGGTATTTATCAAAACCCTCTTTTACGCTTTGAGTATAACCTTTTTCAACAAGTATTCTTGCAAAATGTGCTCTGCCGATGATGCCCGAGGGTGCAATCGCTTGCGCTTCCTCAAGCGTAACATCAAAACCAAGTTCACGCAATTTGTTGCACGTATTAACCGTTCTTTGCCAACGGACAGTATTGATATTTGCAAGAGCATCTTGAATAAGTTTGCCTTTATGATCAATATAAAACCCCAAAATGTGGGTTTCGGTATCCGATTGTACAGAAAACTCAATCGCAGGAACAACTTCAACGCCGTATTCTCTACCCGCCTCCAACGCCTCATCAATACCTGCAACAGTATCATGGTCGGTCAGGGCGATTGCTTTTAATCCGTGTTCCGCAGCATGTGCAACAAGTTCGCGAGGGGACATTGAACCGTCGGAGCAATTTGAATGTGTATGAAGATCAATATATTCCATTATTCTTCGTCTTTTCTTACATGTATACCTTTCAAACGCATAAAATGGTTAGAAAGTCGTATTTCGTCATTACCTTTGGGAATAGCGTCAAAGAAATGGTTATACCCGTAGGTTTCTTTATAAACCGCGCGTGTTTCCGTTCCGTCGGACCAACGAATTATCACCTTATCGCCTGAGTCTAAAATACATTCATCAACAAGATAACTCATATTGAATATACCTCGGTGAACTTCTTTTCAAGATAATCAACATAGCAATTCGGGTCAAATTCGCCGCACACCTTTTCGAATAACTCAGTCGGGTCGTACAGACAACCGAATTTCCAAATCTTTTCGCGCAGCCAATTATTTATAGCGGTCAATTTGCCGCTCTTTATAGCCACGTCGACATCAAGGTCTTTTTCCATTTCTATAAGAAGTTGTGCCCCATAAGCCGAGCCGAGCGCATAAGACGGAAAATAACCAACACTTCCATCAGACCAATGACTGTCTTGAAGAACACCGTTTGTATCATCGGGTACATCTACTCCGAGATACTCTTTATAAAGACGGTTCCATTCACTCGGCAGGTCTTTTGCAGTTATTTCGCCCGACATCATGCGTTTTTCAAGTTCATAACGAACCATTACGTGTAACGCATATGTGAGTTCGTCCGCTTCGGTACGGATAAGCGACGGTTCGGAACGGTTTATCATACGATAAAAACTGTCGCTATCAACACTATTTAACTGTTCAGGAAATTCGTTTTTAAGGAACGGTAAAATCAGTTCGCAGAAAGGACGGCTTCTGCCGATAATATTCTCATAAAAACGAGATTGACTTTCATGAATAGCCATAGAAACTCCGCCCTCAAGTGAAGTACGGAACAGTTCGGGCATAGAATTCATATCATATAGCGCATGTCCGCATTCATGGACCACGCTATAAAGCGAACTTGCAAGATTGTCCTCATGATAGTGAGTAGTTATACGTACATCCTTGCCCGTAAAACTTATTGTAAAAGGATGTTCGGTTTCACCCACGGTAAAATGATTACGGTCTATATCCATTACGTCAACAAGATAATCGGTGAATAACTCCTGTTGTGCTTTAGGATAATTCTTTTTCAAAACAGAATCGTCTATTTGCTTTGCCTCACCTACACGTGTGATAAGCGGAACAAGTTTTGATCTTAACGCGGCAAAAAACTTTTCACATTTTTCTTTTGTCAGACCGCGTTCGTATTTATCCAAACAAACATCATACGGATCTTTATCGGGATCGGTATATGATGCAAATTTTTTAAGTGTATCAAAAGTCTTTTGGAGATACGGTTCAAACGAGGCAAAATCGTTATTTTCTTTTGCTTTATGCCATACAGCCGAAGACTCGGTAAGGTGTATGTTAAAATCCACCATTTCCTGCATAGGTATCTTTCTTGTATTATCGTATTCTCTGTATAGTTCTTGCACTTTTCGTTTATCAATTTCCGAAAGCGCATCTATATTCGAATTAAGTGTTTCCAACGCTTCGATAAAATCGGGTGCAGTTATTAATTCATAACTCAAACGAGAGATTTCGCCAAGCGTAAGTGCGCGGATTTCTACACTTCCGTCGGGAGCGATTGTATCTCCGTCATAATAAAGCATACCTGCCGCATGGTTAAGCGCAGAATTTGTATTTTCAAACTTTTCTATTTGAAGTAACGCCTCATTGACTGTCATAAATTGCTCCTAAACTTTGATTTTTTGCCATACTCCGCTAACAAAGCGGTGCATCGAGAACCATAACCTCATATATTGGTCTATAAGAAGGCTTATCCATGCGCCGAAAAGACCATATCCGAGCGGATAGCATAACACATAAGCGGTAAGCGGACGTACTAAACCGATAGATATCGCCGATGTCAATGCGACATACTTAGTGTCACCTGCACCTCGCAAAGCACCGTTATATACCACCTGTGATATCTGACCGGGCGAAACTAATGCAATAATATACGTAAGTATCCGTCCGTTTTCAATAACATATTTATAATGTTGGTCGCTCGGGTCGGCAAAAAGTTGTACCATCCAACCACCGCCAAACACCATTAACACAATTAATATCGCAGATATCACAACACCGATACGTTGCCCTACTTTAGCGTAAAGTGTAGCCATATCGGGACGCGATTTACCGAGATTTTGACCGATAAGAGCACTTGCCGCAACGCTCAATCCATCACCACATGCAAAAGATACGGTTGTGATATTCATGGCGATTATATGTGTTGCATATTCAGCAGTTCCCAACTCGGCAACAAGTTTCGCGTAGATAAAGAAGCCGATTCGCATAAACAACTGCTCTGTACCTGCACCAAGCGAAACTCTACCGATCGTGGAGAGCAAATGTTTTTTCCAAACCAACATTCCTCTAACATTGAATTTTAAATATTTATTTTTACCTACGAGTGAAAATACACTCATGCCAAATGATGCTATATTACCTATCAGCGTCGCAACGGCCGCGCCAGTAACACCCATTTCGGGGAATATCCATAGACCGTTTATAAGGAAGGCATTAAAAATAATATTTGTCACGTTCGCGACAACATTAGTTCGCATTGATATTTTAGTATTACCCGTTGCTCTTTGTGCCGCGTTGATTATCATACCGAACGATGTGAACATCAAGCCGAACATCGTTATACGGAAATAAATAAGTGCGTATTCAAGCGTATCCTCGTTTGCACCCGCAAAGTTAAGTAACGGTTCTGCTACCGCAATAGCAGCACCGCATAGCACAACCGCAAGAACTGTAACAAGCCCTAACGATTGCGACAAGGTAGCATTAGCGCCCTCTTTATCGCCTTGACCTTTACGTCGCGAAACTATTGTGGTTACGGCAATACTCAATGCAAAGAACACCGCATAAAAAATCATGCGGGGTTGCGTAGTAAGGCCTACGGCTGCAACGGCATCTATGCCTTGAGTCGAAACCATAATCGAGTCAAAGATATTAACAAGACTCATAAGAATAGATTCGACCATAGCGGGCCAAGCCATTTTAAGGAAACTTTTATATAGCGAGGATGTATTGGGTAATTCACCGTTAGGCTGAAGTTTACGCGCCATCCCCGCGGTGGTAAAGATATCGGTAAGTTTCATCATGAGTGAAATAGTTTTTTAGTTTGATACTGCGGTTCGCAGGTTAAATTAATACCAAGTTTTTTTAGTAATTTTTCATCTACTTGAGAGAGCAAGACAGATGAATGCATTTCGCATCCCGAAAGTTTTTTTAGTTGATCAAGCGCAAGTCGGGCTCTAACGTCAGTTACCGCACAAACCGAAAGTGCGATTAGTATCTCATCGGTATGCAATCTTGGATTTTGATTTCCGAGATGTTCTGTCTTAAGCGCTTGAATCGGCTCGATTACTTCCGGTGAAATAAGATATATTTCTTTATCTATTCCCGCAAGTGCTTTTAAGGCATTTAATAACATAGCACTCGAAGCGCCTAAAAGCGAACTGGTTTTTCCTGTTATTATTCTTCCGTCAGCCAACTCGATAGCGGCGGCAGGACCGTTCGTTTCCTCAGCACGGTTGTTTGCTGCTATCGTCACCGCCCTATCATCGGGAGATATTCCACATTGACTCATAAGAATTTCTATCTTTTGAACTGTAGATTCATCTCCAAGACCTTTACGTTGTTGACACTCTGCCTCATAGTAACGCCTAATTATTTCTTGATTTGCCGCATCACGACAAACTACATCATCGCAGATAGCGTTACCCGCCATATTAACACCCATATCGGTGGGCGATTTATACGGTGATTCGCCGTAAATGCGTTGGAAAATTGCCTTTAATACGGGGAATATTTCAACATCACGGTTATAATTTACCGTTTGCAAACCGTATGCTTCCAAATGGAACGGGTCGATACAGTTAAGATCATCAAGATCGGCAGTTGCCGCTTCATACGCTATATTAACAGGATGATTAAGTGGGAGATTCCATATCGGGAACGTTTCAAACTTAGCGTATCCCGCCTTAACTCCGCGCATGTGCTCATGATAAAGTTGTGACAAACATGTAGCCATTTTGCCGCTTCCGGGACCCGGTGCAGTCATAACAACAAGGCGTCTTGATGTCTTAATAAACTCGTTCCTGCCATATCCTTGTTCGCTTACTATAAGTTTCACATTAGAAGGATATCCCTCTATAGGATAGTGCTTATATGTAGTAACGCCAAGATTTTCAAGACGTTTTTGGAAAGCAACAACGGCTGGTTGTGAGTTATATTGAGTCAACACAACACTTCCGACATATAACCCACAAGCACGGAAAGCATCTATAAGACGAAGCACATCTTGGTCGTAGGTGATACCCAAATCACCGCGAACCTTATTCTTCTCGATATCATTACTGCTAATAACAATAATGATCTCCGCCTCGTCTTTCAATTCGGTAAGCATGTCTATCTTTATTCCGGGCTTGAATCCGGGAAGTACGCGCGATGCGTGATAATCGTCGAACAGTTTACCGCCGAATTCGAGATAAAGTTTACCGCCGAACTTATCTATCCTTTCTCGTATATGACGTGTTTGAAGTTCCACGTATTTTTCACAATCAAAACCAATCTTTTTCATAACAAGACCTCATAAGTGCAGACAGTTCGGGAATTACCGCTCTGCCCGTTTTTATCAATGCATCTTCGGACTGATGTCCGCTTGATACAAGTATACAATCCGAACCGATAATCGAAGCAACCTCGCTATCATGAACCATGTCGCCAATAAACACGATTCTATTCGGTGATATATTATTTTTTCTTATAAAATTCTCGGTGCGTTCGATTTTACTTCCTGCATAACAGTCATCAGCACCAAGAACAGCATCGAAGTATTTATCTATTCCAAAACGTTTTAAATACGGAATTATAGTTTTATTTTGGCCGGAAGAAAATATATACTGCTTAATACCGTTATCGCGAAACAATTTTAACAAGGTTTCCGCTCCGCACGATAACGGATTTTCGGGCAGGTGTTTAGCACATAAGGAATGAAACTCAACAGACAATCCTTCCATTGATTCTTTTGAAACGTCCATAACTTTTTCATAAAAACGAATTATGGGAACATCAACATATTCTCTATATTTTTCAAAGGTGATCAACGGTAATTTTCTGACAGTCAACATATCATTAACCGCACTCCATGCAGCCAATGCATCATCAAACAAAGTTCCGTTCCAATCCCAAAAAACACAATCGTATTTCATAACAATACCTCAAGTTATAATAATAACATAACAACACATCTTTTTCAACTATTTTTTCAATATTTTTATCTAATATGAAATAAAAAAACGCCCGTTACGGACGTTTTTTTGTTAATATTGGGTTGAATTATTTTTGCTTCAATGCTCTTTCAAGCCAGATCGTACCGATATCGAATGCATCATAGAAATTCTTCTTTTCGCATTGCTTGATAACTTTATCGTTAAAAGAAATATCTTCATCGGTATCTTGAATCTGAACAAGCACTTTTGTGGCAACTTCGATGTCGCCTACTTTTTTGGCATCCAGAATATTCATAAAAAGAATGTATTTATCGTCGGGATGACCGTAAAACACAAACCTGCCTTGACGTACAAGAGGTTTGCCTTTGTACATAAGTGTCTTCATAATAGGAGAATCAACCTTTCTTCTTGCCATCCGTATTGATGAAATCCTCTACAAGCGTACGGAGTAATTCATCACGGTCAATCTTGGAGATGATAGCACGAGAGTTGTTATAATTGGTTATATATGTCGGATCTTCCGAAATTATATATCCAACAATTTGGTTAATCGGATTATATCCTTTTTCAACCAAAGAATCATAAACATTTTGCAATTTTTCGCGCAAAGCCTCCCTATGCTGTTCCTTAACGGGAAACATCAAGGTTTTTTGTTTATTATCTATCGGTTTTTTATTCTTATCCTGCATGTTCAACCCTCCTTGACAGATGTTTCAGATAGCAGTTTTTAATATTATACACCAAACTTCTGTTCTTTGCAAGTATTTTTTAGAAATTACGAACGAAGTACGATGCCTTGCTCTTTTTCAAGTTTCTTTAAAATCTTCTTTACTCCTGCGTCAGCATCTTCATCGGTAAGAGTTTTATCGGCAAGTCGGAATACCAAACGTACTGCAACGCTCTTCTTGCCGTCTTCAACACCCTTTCCGCGATACACGTCAAATACGAACGTATCTTCAAGAGATTTACCTGCATAAGAACGAATATCAGACAAAAGTTTGCCTACTTCATAGTCCTTGTCGCATATAAGCGCAAGATCTCTTTCCATTGCAGGATATATGGGCAACGGAATATATCCACGTTCATTCTTAACCGCGTCCAAAAGTGCCTCGGTAGAAATCATCGCCACGCATACACCCTTAGGAAGATCGTAGTTTTCGCAAACAAGAGGATGCACCTCACCAAGTCTGCCTATTACATTACCTCCAACCTTAATATCGGCACAGCGACCGGGATGGAACGAAGGATCATCGGCAACAGCAACATACTCGCGCTGACAAATATTAAGTCGGATAAACAACGCTTCCGCATCCGCTTTGAGTTCATAAAATCCACCGCAATCAGGTGTGAATGCAAAGCAGAGTGTCTTTTTCTCATTCGAGAGGTCGCCGTCGCGGAAATAAAGAGTCATTATTTCGGCAACACGGCATTTTTCCACCTTGCGGTTAACGTTCCTCTCCAAAACCTCGAGCATCGAAGGAAGCGGATGAGTACGCATTACCGAAGTGTCCTCACCAAGCGGATTAATCAAACGGATAAAATCACGCAACTTACTGTCGGCAGGAACGTTGATTTTATCAAGCGATTTGGGAGAAACGAAAGAATAAGTACAACTTTCGCAGTATCCAAGACCCGCCATTGCGTCGTTGATACGATATCTAAACGCTTCATGAGGAGTTCTGCCGCCAAGGTCAGCAGCGCCTCTAAACATGGTCGGTTCGATATTGTCAAAACCGTAAAGACGAACAACTTCCTCCGCAATATCGGCTGTATTAATTATATCACTTCTGTAAGGAGGCACAATAAGACCGCCTTTTCCGTCCGCTATGAGTTCGACAGATGCGAGTAATTTGTCCATTTCATCATCGGAAATATTAGTTCCTAATAATGCATTTATTCTTGCACGGTCATAAGCAACAACACGCTTTGATATATCAGCGTTATTGATATCAATAACACCTTCTACTACCTCACCGCAACCAAGAAGATTAACCAATTCTGCCGCACGGTCAACAGCAGGAAGTGTATTGTACGCCGGCAAACCTTTTTCAAACTTTGCCGAACTTTCGGTACGCAAACCTACTGCTTTAGATGTCTTACGTATGTTTTCACGTGCAAAATTAGCACTTTCAAACACAACAGTAACAGTATTGTCGGTAATTTCGCTGTTTTCACCGCCCATTACACCTGCAAGTGCAACCGCACGGCTACCGTCAGCGATAACAAGCATTTCGGGTGTAAGTTTACGGGTAACACCGTCAAGCGTAACAATCTCTTCGCTTTCGTAAGCGTTACGTACATTAATTTCGCGGCTCTTGATATATTCATAGTCAAAAGCGTGCATAGGCTGACCGTATTCAAGCATAACAAAGTTGGTAATATCAACAATGTTATTTATAGGTCTTACACCAGCAGAACGAAGTTTCGCACGAAGCCAAAGCGGAGAAGGACCGATCTTTACGTTCTTTACAACTCTTGCAGTATATCTAGGACATAGTTCTTTGTTTATTACATTGACCTTGATATAATCCGATACCGTTTCACCCGAAACTTCAGCAACTTTAGGTTCAGGCAACGTGGTGTTCACTCCAAATGTCGCCGCCGCCTCACGCGCTATACCAATATACGAAAGACAATCGGGGCGGTTAAAGGTAAGTTCGAACTCAACAACCGTATCGTTAATTTTGCAGACATCGCGTATATCATCGCCCAAGTTGCATTCTTCTTCAAGAACAAAAATGCCGTCTTCAATAGCATAAGGAAAATCGTTGATACTCAAACCAAGTTCGGAAAGTGAGCAAAGCATACCTTGTGATATCACTCCGCGGAGTTTTCCGTTCTTGATTGTTTTACCGCCGGGGAGTTTTGCACCGTCAAGACATACGGGCACAACATCACCCGCTTTTATGTTCTGTGCACCGGTGACAATTTGAAGTTTTTCTTCCCTACCGACATCAACTTGACATATAATAAGATGATCGGAATCGGGATGCGGTTCAGTTGACATAATTTTGCCAACTACAACATTTTCTATATCGCTGCCGAGAACCTTATAACCTTCTACCTTTGTGCCCGTCATAGTCATGGCATCGCAGAAGTGTTTAATATCCTCGGGTATGTTTACATAATCTTTTAACCAATTAAGTGATACTTCCATTTACAGTTCCTTCCGTTATTTAAAATTGTTTAAGAAAACGAGTGTCGTTTTCAAACAAAAGACGAAGGTCATCGATACCCGACATGACCATGGCCACACGTTCTACACCCATACCGAATGCAAACCCTGTATAAACATCGGGGTCGATACCACCTGCACGAAGAACTTCGGGGTGAACCATACCGGAACCCAATATTTCCATCCAGCCCTCGCCCTTGCACAAACGGCAACCCTTACCTCCGCAAACGAAGCAGGAAACATCCACTTCGGCAGACGGCTCGGTAAATGGGAAATTGTGCGGACGAAAACGTGTTTTTGTTTCGGGTCCGAACATAGTTTTTGCGAATTGGGAGAGGATGCCCTTCAAGTCGCCCATTGTTATACCTTTATCCACAACAAGTCCTTCTAATTGATGGAACATAGGCGAATGCGAAGCATCTGCAACGTCGCTTCTGTAAACTCTGCCGGGAGAGATTATGCGTATAGGCGGTGTCATACCGCGCATTGCACGTATCTGAACAGGCGACGTTTGGGTACGGAGAAGAGTAGATTCTGTGATGTAAAATGTATCCTGAAAATCACGCGAAGGGTGATCGGCAGGTGCATTAAGCGCATCAAAATTGTTGGTAACAGTTTCTACTTCGGGACCTTCAGCAACCGAAAATCCCATATCGATAAAAATCTCGGTCATACGTTCAAGTGCACGTGTTATGGGATGAATATGACCAGCGGTAGGAGCAACTGCGTTATAAGTAACGTCTAACTTCTCATCAACAAGACTCTTTGCAAGAGAAAGTTTTTTTAATTCTGCGCCGCGTACTTCCAACGCTTCTTCGATACAGTTTCTTACCTCATTGGCAATCGCACCGATAATCGGGCGTTCTTCGGGAGTAAGCGAACCCATACCGCGCAATATAGCGGTTAGTTCACCCTTTTTGCCGAGGTATTTAATTCTTATTTCCTCAAGCGAGGTTTCTGCAGCGGCAATTTCCGCCACGGCAGTTGTTTTTATAGTTTCAAGTTGTGATTTCATTTATTAATGCCTTTCAATCCTATTCGAGATAATCCTTAAGTTTTTTAGACCTGCTCGGGTGGCGAAGTTTTCTTAATGCTTTTGCCTCAATTTGACGGATTCGTTCACGGGTAATATCGAAAACTTTTCCGACTTCTTCAAGAGTGCGCGGTCTACCGTCTTCAAGACCGAAACGGAGTTTAAGCACTGCTTCCTCACGCGGAGTCAGCGTATGAAGAACTTCTAAAAGATGTTCGCGAAGCATTTGATAAGATGCAGCATCAGCAGGTGCAGGAGTGTTGTCATCGGCGATAAAATCACCCAAATGAGAATCTTCTTCCTCGCCTATAGGCATTTCAAGCGAAACGGGTTCCTGAGCAATCTTAAGGATATCTCTTACCTTTTCAACAGGCATATCCATTTCCTTTGCAATTTCCTCATCAAGCGGATCTCTTCCCTTTTCCTGAAGAAGTTGACGCGAAACGCGAAGTACCTTATTGATCGTTTCTACCATGTGAACAGGAATTCGTATTGTTCTTGCCTGATCAGCAATAGCACGGGTGATGGCTTGTCTTATCCACCAAGTAGCATATGTCGAGAACTTAAATCCTTTGCCGTAGTCGAACTTTTCGGCTGCCTACATAAGACCGAGGTTACCCTCTTGAATAAGGTCAAGGAAGAACATGCCACGGTTCACATATCGTTTCGCAATACTTACAACAAGACGAAGGTTTGCTTCCACAAGTTGCTGTTTTGCATAAAGGTCGCCCTCGGACATACGGTTTGCAAGTTCAAGTTCTTTCTCTGCAGAAAGAAGCGGAACTTTACCGATTTCTTTAAGATACATTCTTACGGGGTCATCAATCGAAACACCCTCTTGTGTAAGAAGAGTATCAACATCTTCGGGAGTTTCTTCAAAATCATCGTTATCAATATCATCTTCGGATATATCGAAAACGGCATTTGCGTGTTCGGTAGCGATCTCGATACCGTTACGTTCGAGTGCTTCACACGCCTTTACAAGTTTTTCAACGGTAATATCGGTATCCGAAAGTGCTTCAAGAATCTCGGCAACCTTAATAGTACCCTTTACTTTTGCCTCATCGATCTGTTCGCGTTTAAATGCCGACAAATCCTTATCCATTGCTGTCCTCCTGTATTTTAGACTTTTTATTTTTTATTTTATTTAAATACTCATTAAGTGCATTTGCAGGATCTTGCTCGATCTTTTTATCGTATTCGTTGCGTTCTCGAAGTGATTTAAGAGCATCTATGTGCGAGTTCAATGCGCTAATCGTTATATCGCCAAGAGCGAGTCGCGAAGCGCGGCAATTTTCAAGTGCGCCAATCTCTTTTGGAGTTAAGACGCCGTCTTTCGACAAAACAACTTCTCTGCCCTCGGAAAATTCATCATAAAACAACGAAAATATTTTTTTGTTTAATGCGGTTGCAAAATCATCTTTGTTAAGCCGTTTTACAGCCTCCGGCCCAAAGTCGCTTCGTATAAGAAGCAGTCCGAGTATAGACTCCTCGTGAGATGCCTCCGAGGAAAAACGAAGTTTATCCACATTCGCACTTCCGCCAAAACCGCTCTGCTCACGCAACGCATTGCTGACAACCGTCTTTTTTGCCTTTGCATCTTGACGTTTGGCCTTACGTTCAACTTCCGCGTGAAGTGACTGAAAAGTAAGTCCGAGTTTTTCTGCAGCTCGCGATGCATATACCTCCCTCTCGGGACGCGAAGCAAGGGTGGCAATAAACGTCGTGACTTCATCAACGGCTCGAAGTTTTTCCTCCGCAACGGTTATATCAAAGCGCGATATTATCTCGCCTATTCGATAATCTATCTGACCTGAAGATCCGGTCAATTTAGCGCGGAACGAATTTGCCCCAAACTTTTTAATATATTCATCAGGATCTTTTGCTTCATTGCCAAGATTGATTATCTTTGTATCCACACCGACTTGATTGAGCAAATCTATACCTTTTAAAGTCGCTTTTCTACCTGCTTTATCAATATCGTAAGCGAGATAAACAGTTCTGCAATAGCGAGCAATTATACGCGCATGTTCGGGAGTTATTGCAGTTCCCAAGGTCGCTATCGCGTTATCGAACCCTGCCTGATGCATTGCTATTGCATCGGGCGCACCTTCGCACAGTATCAGCGTACCGCTTTCGGTATTTTTTGCTATATTTAATCCAAAAAGTATACGACTTTTTTTAAACACGGGAGTATCCGACGTATTTATATACTTTCTCTCGTCTTCTTCATTCAAGCGACGTCCGCTAAATGCGACAACTTCGCCGTTAACATCAAAAACAGGAAACATTAGCCTGTTACGAAACATGTCGTACATTCTTCCGTTTTTCTTGCTTTCTCCGCCAAGAAACGCCGAACGAATCTCAAAAGGCGTATATCCTAACGACATGAGATGCTCACAAAGCGGCGCTTTTCCAAATGGCGCATCAGGCGCATAACCGATACCGAAACGCTTTACGGTAGTAGATGAGAACTGCCGTTTTTCAAGATATGCCCGTGCGTTAGCACCCGAGGGAGAAATTAATGATTTGTAGAAAAACCTCGCCGCTTCTTTATTCAACTCCAACATTCTGTCACGCTTGACAGTCGGTTCTTGAACTTTACGGTTATCATAAGTCTCTTCTACTTTAATACCAGCGCGTTTTGCGAGAAATTCGATTGCTTCGGGATATTCTATATTTTCGGTTTGCATGACAAACGTGACAACATCGCCACCGGCGCCGCAACCAAAGCAATAATAACTTGATGTTGCGGGAAACACCGTAAAGGAGGGTGTACGTTCACTGTGAAAAGGACAGTTGCCTACAAGATTGCTGCCCGCACGTTTAAGAGTAACTACTCTGCCGATAACTTCTTCGATATTATTACGTAATTTCAATTCTTCTAAAAATTCACGTGTGAATGCCATACTTTTCCTCCTTTCAAAAACTTATAGTCAAATTATTTATATTGCCAAACGCGTGGAACAAACAGTTCGTTAAAACAGCCAAGCGCGTATCTATCGGTCATACCTGCAATAAAATCAGCAGTCACAACACTTATTCCGTCCCTCTCGGCATATTTGAAATACTCGCGCGGAATAGACTCGGGGTGAGCAGAAAAATGCTCATACAAAAACGTTATCATATTAACGACCTTACCGTCCTCACTTTTGGCGGTAGGGTTACGGTATACCCGTTCAAACATAAAATCACGCAGTTTATCCATAGCCGCGCCATATGGTTCAACCATACCGATACCGTTTTCAACACCGTTTTCAATAGTAGCGGTAACAAGTGAGGTAATACGTTGACCGTGCTTAGTTCCCAAAAGTTCACTTATTTCTTTTGGAATATCGGTTATATTAAGTATTCCTGCACGTGCTGCATCATCAATATCGTGATTGATGTATGCTATTCTATCGGCAATTTTGATTATTCTGCCCTCCAAAGTAGATGCAGGTTCATCTCCGGTATGACAAAGGATAGCGTCACGCACTTCGAAGGTCAAATTCAAACCTTCGCCTTCATTCTCCAAAAAGTCAACAACACGCAAACTTTGTTCGTTATGTCTAAATCCTTCAGGAAGAAGATAGTCGAGTGCACGTTCACCCGAGTGACCGAACGGGGTATGGCCAAGATCATGTCCAAGTGCCGCCGCCTCTGTTAAATCCTCATTAAGGCGCAAGGCACGGGCGATAGTTCGCGCTATTTGCGCAACCTCCAAAGTGTGGGTTAAGCGAGTGCGGTAGTGATCACCCTCAGGCGCAAGAAACACTTGCATTTTATGCATCAGTCTACGAAAACTCTTACTGTGAATAATTCGGTCGCGGTCGCGCTGAAACTCGGTTCTGACAGGACATTCCTCTATCGGATAAATTCTGCCACGAGTGTTTTTTACGCGAAACGCCGAATCACAAAGAAAAGATTCCTCGTAAGCGAGAGTACCGTCTTTGAACATAAATCTTCTCCTTAAAAGACAATATCTTTGCATTATATAAAAATATATACGCATACTTTTACAATTTTACTTTTTTCGTCTTAAAATTTATCTTAAAATATAAAAATTCATTATTTCTTTTATTTATACTCACTTGTCTTTTATAGAAAAATATGGTATAATAGCAAAGATTAAAAATAACGGAGTGAAAATGTTTGGTTATATACGCCCATTAAAGGGTGAACTATATGTTAAAGACAGCGAGTTTTATTCGGCAGTATATTGCGGTTTATGCAGATACGGCGGAAAAAACATTTCGCACCTTACGCGTTGGCTTCTAAACTACGATTTTGTTCTGTTGGCGTTGCTCAGAATGGCGCTATGCGGCGAAAACGTTTGTGTCCAAATGAAACGCTGCCCCTATAAATTGCGCAAAAAAGCATGTGCATGTGCAGACGAGAGTTATGCGTTTGTATGTTCGGCTTTCGGTTTACTTACATACGGAAAATTGCTTGATGACATAAAAGACGAAAAAGGTTTTAGACGTTTTACCAAAAAACTTGTAAAACCGATTTTTGCACGTATAGCAAAGAAATCCGATTCATTCGAGGGACTAAACGACATAGTATTAAAGGGACTCTCGGATACAGACGATGCCGAAAGCAAAAAATGCGATTCTATAGACAGGGCGGCGGACGGATTCGCCACCATGATGAAAAAAATCGCCTCTTACGGCTTGGACGGCGATAAAAAACTCATAGCAGAAAACTGCGGTTATCATATAGGCCGTTTCATTTACATTGCCGACGCGCTTGACGACCTAAAAGATGACCAAAGAAAAGGAAATTATAATCCGTTATTACTGCGCTACGGTGATTTTGACAATGCCATGGCACACGTTGAAGAAATTAAAGAAACGCTTTATGACAGCCTGAACGCGTTTTCAAACTATTACGCTCTCTTGTCAAGTAATCCGATAAACGGAATCGACCGCCTGATATACAATATCACCGAACTTGGCGGCAGAGATGCGGTAAGACGTATAATCGAAAGGAAAAACAAAAAATGACAAACCCTTATGAGGTATTGGGTATTTCGGAAAATGCCTCCGACGAAGAAGTCAAAAAGGCATACCGAAAATTAGCAAAACAATACCACCCCGACAACTATACCGACAACCCGTTAAAAGACCTCGCCGACGAAAAAATGAAGGCAATAAACGAGGCTTATGACGCAATACAGAAGCAAAGAGCCAACAACGGATATAACCAATATAACAGCAGTAATAACACCAACAACGGTTATTACAATGACACCGGTTTTGTTCGTGTGCGCCGTCTTATAAATTCGAACAGAATTGATGAGGCAGAAACCATATTAATGGGCATGTCCGCAGGAGAGAAAAACGCCGAATGGCATTTCCTTATGAGTCTTGTTTACTATCGAAAAGGTTGGTTACAGGACGCTCGAAACGAGATCAATCTTGCTTGTCAAATGGACCCCTATAACCGCGAATACCGCAATTTCCAACAACGAATGAGCGCAGGGGCATACTCAAGTCCTTATTCGGGTATGAACACAAACAGTGCCACGTGTTCTACATGTGATATTTGCCAAGGTTTGATATGCGCAGATTGCTGTTGCGAATGTCTTGGCGGCGACTGCATAAGGTGTTGCTGACATGAGCAAGGCGAAGAAGATTGCGATGGCAGGAATATTTTCTGCTTTATGCGTTATATTTCTCTTTATCGGTTCTGTATTACAAACTCTTGACCTTAGCGCCGCAGCAATCGCAAGTATAATTGTGCTTATCGCATTTATTGAACTCGGCAGAAGTTGGGCATGGGGCGTTTATGCCGTTGTATCAATACTCTCGCTTTTAATACTGCCTTATAAGACCGCCGCGGCGGTCTTCGCTATGTTTGCAGGATTTTATCCGATGATAAAGGTGTATCTTAACAAAATTCGTCCGTTTTGGTTATCTCTAAGCGTAAGAATAGTTTGTTTTAATATACTATTGACGCTATTAATTTTCGTTTCGAAACGTTTTTTCGGGATCGAAGAAGAATTTCTTGGTTTCGAGATCATTTTATACGCCCTTTCAAACATCACGTTTATCATTTACGATTTCGCCTTAGAACGCTTGTCGGTGTATTACATAAGCAAGATAAGACCCAAACTGTTCAGGTGAAAACTTGACAAATTAAATACCGCGTGATATAATTATATGATATTTTTTCCGGAGGATTGGCAATGATAAAGAGTATGACCGGCTACGGTCGTCACCGCGAGGTGATAGACGGCCGCGATATATTATGCGAAGTCAAATCGGTCAACAGCCGTTACCTTGACACAAACATAAAACTCGGGCGAATGTACAACGCGCTTGAGGATACCGTTAAGCAATATGCTTCAAGCCGTGTTTCGCGCGGTAAGATGGATATTTACATTTCGATTGATAACATTGCGGGTGATGACAACGGACTTTCCGTGAACGAAAAGTTCTTGGAAAGTTATGTTGCTTTGTTGCGTGATATAAAAGACAGATATTCGCTCGGTGGCGATGTTACTATCCAAACCGTAGCAGGCAGAAACGAAGTTTTCGTCACTACACGTCCCGACGAGGACACCGAGGCTGCAGGTAAAGCGTTACTTGTTGTTATGGAAAAGGCTTTCGACGCTTTTACCGCAATGCGCCAAGCAGAGGGCGAAAAACTCAAAGCAGACCTTCTTTCATATCTTTCGGTGCTCGAAAATATACGAGCAAACATTGTGGTCCGCGCACCCGAATCGGTGAAAGAAAACAACGAAAAGATGAAAATGCGCATACGTGAACTTTTAGACGGCGTTAATTACGACGAATCGCGTCTACTCACCGAATGTGCGGTTTTCGCCGATAAGGCAGATATAAGCGAAGAACTTGCAAGACTTGATTCTCACTTCGAGCAATTCAAAAAGATTCTTGACGAAAACGTGCCCGTCGGCAGAAAACTCGACTTCCTTGTTCAGGAAATGAACCGCGAAGTAAACACCATCGGTTCTAAATGCAACGACAGCGAGATAGCCAAACAAGTTATCGAAGCCAAGAGTTACGTTGAAAAAATACGCGAACAAATACAGAACATCGAATAGGAGGCATTTATGAAACTTATAGATGCAGGTTTCGGTAATTATGTAAACCGAGATAGAGTTGTTTCTGTGGTATCCCCCGAATCGCTTCCGATAAGACGTCTTGTTCAAGATGCGAAGAATGCAGGTCGTCTTATAGACGTTAGTTGCGGCAAGAAGACCAAATCGGTGCTTATCACCGACAGCGACCACGTTATTTGTTCCGCGTACGAACCCGAAGAAATCATTAAATCTGTTGAAGAATAAACGATAAATAAAAGAGGTATTTTGTATTATGATGCTCTACCCTACCGTTCAAGATCTCACTAATGACAAAGTGAACCGTTACAAACTTGTAATTGCAACCGCTAAGTGCGCACGTCACCTTATCGACAAGGCGAACGACGAACGCGAAAACGAAGAAATCTACAAATCCGAATACGATCGTTACGGAAAAGAAACCAAAAGCAATTACGAACTTCTCCTTACCGAAAAGCCGGTATCTGTTGCCGTTCAAAAACTTTACGACGGCGAATACAACATCGTTGACAACAAATAAAAATGAATAAAGCCTATGCCTTTGTACACATAACCGATATTGCATACGGCATTGACCGCAAATACAGTTATTTTGTGCCGCACGAATTGCGAGAGTCGATTAAAATCGGCTCTGTAATCATCGTCCCTTTCGGCAACTCCAATAAAAGGGTTAGTGCTATCGTTGTTGGTTTTTCGGAGGATTGCAAGTATCCTAACGTAAAACCTATCGACAGCATCATGAATTATCCTTTTGACGTGCCCGAAAGTTTGATACGCACATGTTCTTTTATGAAAGAACGTTTTTTCTGTACCTTTGGTAGTGCATTCCGCGCTGTCATACCTCCGGGTGTGAATTTGGGAACAGAAACCGTATATTCAATCAAACAAGATGCGGATACCTCGTCGCTTAATGATGCGGCAGATGTTTTAGTGCGCACAATCAACACAAAAGGCATAGTAACCGAACGCGAAATCATCTCGGAATACGGCGAAGAATGCAAAAAACTATTAACCGCGCTTTGCAAAAACGGCATTTTAGAACGTACCAGCCGTGTTCCCGAAAAACTCAACGAGAAAAACCTATTCACGCATACTCTTACCGTAACTTTGGAAGAAGCAAACCGCCTTATCGAATCGGGTGAAGGTCTTACCGAAAAGCAAAAAGGTCTTATCGAATTGCTTATTCACTACCCTGCGGCAACAATGCGCGAAATTGAGGAAATCGGCGGTTATTCACAGGCTATCGTTTCCGCACTCATAAAAAAAGGCATCGTCGAAAAACGCGAAACCGCATTTTTCAGAGATGCTTATTCGTTTGATAATATCGAACCCGAAGGCGAATACACTTTATCCGACGAGCAAACGAACGCTGTTGACGGGTTATGTGCTTTGACCGATTCAGGAAAAGCACACGGTGCATTGCTTTTCGGCGTCACAGGAAGCGGAAAAACGAGAGTTATTATCGAAACCGCAAAGCATATTATAAATAACGGCAAGCAAGCGATTATACTTCTTCCCGAAATAGGATTGGCTTCACAAGCAGTTAAGGCGTATGCCGCCGCTTTCGGAAAGCGGTTGGCGGTTATTCATTCGATGCTTTCTGTCGGAGAACGAACCGATACATACCGCAAGATACTCGCAGGTGAAATCGACATTGCTATCGGTACAAGAAGCGCAGTGTTTGCGCCCTTTACAAAACTCGGTATGATAGCCGTAGACGAGGAACAGGCGCACACCTATAAAAGTGAAATGCAACCTAAATACAACGCGATTGATATTGCACGTTTCAGATGTAACGAGGACAATGCGTTAATGCTTCTTGCCTCCGCAACACCGTCTATCGAGAGTTATTACAAGGCAAAAAAAGAGATATATTCCCTATTTGTTCTCAACAACCGATTCAGCGGCGCAAACTTACCCGAAGTTATTATCGAAGATATGCGCGAAGATCCGACGCTTATCTCACAAAAACTTATCGGTGTAAGACTCGCCAACGAGTTAAAATCAACTAAAACGGAAAACAAACAAGCGTTGCTTTTTGTTAACCGCAGAGGGTACAATTCACACATATCCTGCAGAGAATGCGGATACGTTTTCTCCTGTCCGAACTGTTCGGTTTCGCTCACACACCATGCATACGAGGGCAACACACGCGGTATCAAGAAAATGTCTTGTCATTATTGCGGATACACAAGTGTTTTACCCGAGAAATGCTCAATTTGCGGCGGTACACATATTGGATATTCGGGGTTTGGAACACAAAAACTTCAAGATGAATTGGAAACAGATTTCCCCGAGATAAAGATCACCCGTATGGACTCCGACACAACAAGCGGAAAATTCTCGCACGACAAACTCATTGAAGAATTTGCAAACGGCGATACCGATATTCTCATCGGCACACAGATGATATCAAAAGGGCTCGATTTCCCCAACGTTACCCTTGCAGGTGCAGTAAGCGTCGACAGTTCGTTATACATGGACGATTTCCGCGCTGGCGAACGTACATTTTCGCTTATTACACAACTTGTCGGACGGGCAGGTCGCGCAGGAACAAGGGGCAAAGCGATTCTGCAGACATACAATCCCGAAAACGAGACCCTTAAACTTGCGGCAAAGCAAGACTATGAAAAGTTCTTTGAAAGCGAAATAAGACTTAGAAAAGCGGTAGTTTTCCCTCCGTTTTGCTCTATGGCGGTGTTTGGTGTTTCATCGGTTTCCGAAACCGACTGCGAAGCATTTGCACAAAGATTAGACACTATGCTTCTTTCGCTTTACGACAAGGAATATAAAGACATTAAGATTATTAAATTCGGTCCTTTCAGGAACGGAATATATAAAGTCATGGGCAAGTTCCGCCAAAGAATTATAATCAAATACAAAGACAACGCAAGAACTAGAGAGTTCTTTTCCAAACTCTTAACCGAAGCACTTGCAACCGCGCCAAAAAGCGTAAAAGTTGAACTTGACACAAATCCTACATTGATTTAAGAGGTCATTATGGCAGTTTTGAATATTTTAAAAGAGGGCGACGAAACCTTACGCAAAAAATGCAGACCCGTCGATGCTATCACGCCCAGAATTTTACAGTTACTTGACGATATGCACGAAACGCTCGAAATTGCCCAAGGTGTGGGCCTTGCCGCACCTCAGGTGGGTGTTTTAAGACGTATTGTTATCGTTGAAATAGGCGATAAAAAGTACGAAATGATAAACCCTGAAATTATTGAAACAAAAGGCAAACAGGAAGAGATCGAGGCTTGTTTGTCTGTACCCGAAAAATACGGCTTGGTTAAGCGCCCCGCATGGGTAAAAGTACGCGCGACCGACAGAAACGGTAACGTTTATGAGGTCAGCGGCGAGGGATTAATGGCAAGGTGTTTCTGTCACGAATTAGACCATCTTGACGGCACACTTTATATTGACAGAGCCATTGAAATGTACGATGCCGACGATATTGAGGACGAAGAATGAGAATAGTTTTTATGGGCACGCCCGATTTCGCTGTGTCTTCGCTTGAAGCGCTTTATGAATCGGGACATGACGTAGTTTTGGTCGTTACACAGCCCGACAGACCTAAAGGTCGTGGGTATACGCTTACACCGTCACCCGTTAAGCAGTTTGCTTTAGAGAACGGCACGGAAGTTATTGCACCTGTAAGTTTAAAGGACGACGAAGTTATACAGAAACTTATTGATGCAGATGCAGATCTTTTTGTGGTCACTGCATACGGAAGAATACTCTCCAAACGTATTCTTGATATCCCTAAATTGGGATGCTTTAACATCCACGCTTCGTTACTGCCTAATCTCAGAGGCGCCGCTCCGATCAACCGCGCAATTATGAACGGCGACAAGATCGGCGGTGTTACGGTCATGTACATGGACGAGGGCATGGACACCGGCGACATGGTACTGACACGTGAAGTAGAAATAAAAGACGATTGGTGTGCCGAGGAATATCATGATGCTCTTGCCGAAATAAGCAAAGATGCTTTAAATGAGTTTTTACAATATGCTGAAAACGGCAATATTCCGCACACTAAACAAGATGAATCTAAAGCAACCTATGCATCTAAAATAGGCAACGATGATGCATATATAAAATTTGACGAGTCTGCAACCGACACACGAAACAGAATAAGAGGGTTATCCCCCTTCCCCGGTTCTTTTTTCTTTCTTCGCGGAAAGCGAATAAAAGTAAGAAAAGCCGTTTTGGGCAACGGTTGCGGCGAAGCAGGAACTGTTATATCTACCGACAAAGGCGGTATCGAAATAGCGTGTGCCGAGGGCAGCGTTATTATCACACAACTTTGTCCCGAAGGCAAGGGCGTTTGCGATGCTGCAAGTTATCTTCGCGGCAACAAAATCGAGATTGGAACCAAGGTAAATGAGTGATAAAGCAAGACTTGCGGCATATAACGCCGTAAAAAGGGTTCTCGACGGTGCGTATTCAAACCTAATAAGTGTCGGAGACAACCTTAGCGGTTTAGACCGTGCTTTTGCCGAAAGCATTGCTTTGGGTACAGTAGAGCGCAAGATCACACTTGAATTTGTACTTGACGGTTTTATACGCAAGGACACGCAAAAACCGTTAGTTTATCTACTTATGACGGGCGTTTACCAGATTCTATATATGGACAGAGTGCCCGACAGTGCTGTTTGTGATGAAACGGTAAGTATTGTTAAAGAACTTTTCGGGCAAAAAGATGTCGGTTTTGCAAATGCGGTTTTAAGAAACATTTGCAGAAGTAAGGACAGTATCATCAAAAAGATCGAAAGTGCCGAAGGACATATAAAGTATTCGGTCAACAAAGAACTTTTTGGTTTGATAAAACAACAGTATCCCGAAGATTATGAATCGATTTTTAATGCATTCTTTGGAAAATCGCCCATATTCTTAAGAGTCAACACGCTCAAAGGCGATGCAGAAATCGTCGCTCAGCAAGTTGACGGCGAAGCAATAAGCGATACGACTGTTTTATGCAACAATCCCCAAAAAGCCATTGATTTAATTGATAGCGGCGAATTTTATGTGCAAGGACTTGCCTCGCAAAAAGCGGTAAGGCTTTTAGGTGCAGAACGCGGACATACGGTCATTGACGTATGCGCTTGTCCGGGCGGAAAAAGTTTAGGCGCGGCTATTGATATGAATAATGAGGGCAAGATATATTCTTTCGACCTTCACAAAAATAAGTTACCGCTTATCGAGAAAAGTGCAAAAAAACTCGGCATTTCCATAATCACCACCGATGTTCAAGATGCTAAAAACATCAGAGACGAGTTGATCGGCATTGCTGACAGAGTTATATGCGACGTACCTTGCAGCGGAACAGGTGTGATGGGTAGTAAACCCGAAATAAAATACAAGTCGCCCGAAGATTTCAAAGGCTTATACCCGACGCAAAAGGCGATTATCAATTCCGCATCAAAATATCTCAAAATCGGCGGAATCATGGTTTATTCGACATGTTCGATAAACAAAACAGAGAACGAAGAAACTGTAAAAGCATTCCTAATGAATAACAGCGGTTATTCTCTTATCCATGAAGAAACCTGTCTACCGTTCGGAAACGAAAAAGAAGGGTTTTATATGGCAAAAATCATACGGGAGTTTTAAATAATGAAGGCTGATGTGCTTTCGATGTTTCCTGAAGAACTGGCAAGTCTTTGTGTTTCACTTGGCGAACCCAAGTACAGAGGAAAACAGATTTTCGAAGGTTTATATAAGGGCAACAGAGATTTTCCGGAATTCACTTCTCTACCCAAGACTTTTCGCGACAAACTGCAAGAAAACGCATTTATCCCCACCGCTACCATAAAGCGAAAACTCGTGTCTTCGATCGACGGTACGGTAAAATATCTTTATACATTACATGACGGCGAAACGGTTGAAAGTGTATTCATGCGGTATCATCACGGCAATACCATGTGCATTTCCACACAGGTAGGCTGCAGAATGGGATGTGCATTTTGCGCAAGTACGAAGGCAGGACTTGTTCGTTCACTATATCCCTCCGAAATGCTTTTACAGGTACTTGAAGCCGAGCGAGATTTAGGCGAGAGGGTTTCCAACATCGTTCTTATGGGAATGGGCGAACCGCTTGATAATTACGACAACGTAATGAAATTCCTGCGTCTTGTAAACCACGAAAACGGTCTGAACATTGGATTAAGGCATATTTCACTTTCCACATGCGGTCTTGTTGACAAAATAGACATGCTTTCCGACGAGGGACTACCTGTGACGCTCTCTATTTCGCTTCACGCACCGAATGACGCGATACGAAAGCAGACCATGCCTATTGCCAACAAATGGTCGATAAAAGAGTTGCTTGATGCATGTAGACGGTACATCGACAAAACCGGAAGACGTATATCGTTTGAATATGCATTGATCTCAGGCGTAAACGATTCAAAAGAACACGCTCACGAATTAGGAAAACTTTTATCAGGCATGCTTTGCCACGTGAATTTAATTCCTGTAAACCCGATTAAAGAAAAAAACTTCCAAAGAAGCGAAAAAAATGCCATAAAGGTATTTACAGAAACTGTAGAAACATATAAAATAAGTGTAACGGTGAGAAGAAAATTAGGTGCAGACATAAATGCATCTTGCGGACAACTTCGCGCCGAAGATAAAAATAATTGATTATACGGAGAGCGGCAATGAAACACGGCGGAAAAACCGATACAGGTTTAAAGCGGAATAACAATCAGGATAGTTATGCCGTTTTCTCGAAAGACGGTTATTTCTGTGCTATCGTATGCGACGGCATGGGCGGTGCAAAAGGCGGAAATATTGCAAGTAGTCTTGCAGTAAAAACCTTTTCATCGATAATAAAAAAGGCGTTTTCTGCAAGAAATGCCGACGACTACACAGAAAGTGCAATAAGGCTGTTATTAAAAAATGCTGTAAATGAGGCAAACGACGTCATTTTCCAAAAATCGCTTACCGACCCCGAACTTGAGGGTATGGGAACAACGATAGTTGCAGTATTAGTATGCCTTTGCGGCACTTTCGCTCTTAACGTTGGCGACAGTCGAATATACCGTCAAACCGAAAACGGTATAAAACAGGTTTCAAAAGACCATTCCTTTGTTCAATACCTTATCGAAAAAGGTGAAATTCGCCCTGAAGAAGCGTCAAATCACCCTAACAAGAACATAATTCTCCGTGCATTAGGTGTAAATGAACATGTCGAAGCCGATTATTACAGAATCGACGCTTACGACAGGATTCTTCTTTGTACAGACGGGCTAACGAACCATGTAAATGACAAACGAATCGGCGAGATCATTTCCGGTTCATATTTGACAAAGAAGCCATCATACAAAGAGAGAGTAGAAAAACTTATTGAAGAAGCAAATGCAGGCGGAGGCCTTGATAATATAACGGCTGTACTACTTGGCGGAGAATAAGTCAAGCACTTATAAAAAGTCGGTCGTATGAAAGGAAAACCACCATGGATAGATACGAAGGATTCGTAGGCAAAGTTCTGGACGGTAGATATAAAATTCTCGAGTTAGTCGGAATGGGCGGTATGGCTTGTGTTATGAAGGCGCAAGACCTTGTAATGAACCGCATTGTTGCCATTAAAATCCTAAATGACGAATACAACGGAAACGAGCAAGCAGAAGCAAGATTCATTGACGAATCCAAGGCAGTCGCTATGCTCTCCAACAAATATATCGTTAGTGTTTACGACGTTGCTATATATCCCGATATTAAATATATCGTTATGGAATATCTTGACGGAATTACACTTAGAGAGTACCTCGACAACAAAGGCGCAATCTCTTGGAAAGAAGCATGTGTTTACATTTCACAGATATTACGCGCTCTTGAACACGCTCACAGCAAGGGTGTTGTTCACCGCGATATTAAACCGCAAAATGTCATTTTAATGAAAAACGGTGACATCAAGGTCACCGATTTCGGTATTGCCAAGTTGCCCAATGAAGTTTCCGAACATAAAGATGAAAAGGCAATAGGAACAGTTTATTACATCTCGCCCGAACAGGCTTGTGGCAAAGATACCGATTATTATTCGGACATATACTCTGTCGGTGTAATGTTCTACGAAGCGGTCACGGGCACTCTTCCCTTTGTGGCCGAAACTCCTATGGAAGTTGCTATGATGCAGGTTAACGACGACCCCGTGCATCCGCGCGACATTGTTTTGGATATTCCTGTCGGTGTTTCGCAGATTATTCTTAAGGCAATGGAAAAGTCACCGTCTGACAGATTTATGTCTGCCCACACAATGGTAAAAGCAATAGAATGGGTTATCAGAAACCCCGATGTTATTTTTGCCATGAGTTCCAATGCAGCCGAAGAAGCAGTCGGAAACAGCAGCGTAGTTTCTATAGACATGATAGCCACCTCAGAAATTGAAACTTTTGATGAAGACGAACTGACAGAGGTTCTTCAGAAGACTCCTATAGGCAGAGCACAATCCGAAGACCATAAAAACAAGAAGTCGTCTGTCGAAAAAAACAAAAAAAAGAAGAAAAAGAAAACCAGCAAGTCTATGTTCCCTATTATTGCAGGTGTTTCGATCGCTTTCTTTATAATAGCGCTTCTTCTTGGTGTATTCATTTTACGTGATGTCTTAACGTCTTTTACGTCGGACGGAAATGACGTTGAAATCGAATATCCCGACCTCACCAATCTTCTATATTCAGATGAATTGAAGAATGACCTGCGCAACGGGGTATATGGTGCAAAATTCGTCATCGACGAGGTTGTTTATGACAGCCGAAACGATGTAGAGAACAATCGAATTATTTCCACCGAGCCCGAAGCCGGTCACTTAAGCAAACCCGGCGACGACGGCAAACTACATTTCACACAGATAACGGTAAACCGTTCAGAAAAGGTTTATGTTCCTCATCTTGAAGGATATGCAAAGACAACTGCGCAGACCATGCTTTCTGCGCTTGAATTAAAGGTTGAATTCATCAACACTTCGGAAGCAAAACACCCATATTATCAAAACGGTCAAGTTATCGACACTTATCCTGTAGCCAATACAGAAGTTAAGGTCGGCGATACCGTTACGGTATATATATATGAAAAGCCCGACTCTAAAAATACCGCAAAAATGCCCGACCTTATGGGTATGACAGAAGAAGATGCGGTTAAGTTTGCGGAAAACTACGCCAAGTACGAAGTTGAATTTGTATATACCGTTATTGATGACGGCGAGAACAAGGTTATAAGTCAAAGCGTCGCTGTGGGCAAGGTTAGTCCCGTAGGTACTGTTGTTACGGTCGAAATCGGCGTACCGCCTCAGGGGGTTCCCGATTTGGTCGGACTCAAACCCGAGGATGCGGAAGAACGTCTTTTGGACGCGTCACCCGACCGAGAGTTAATTATTAATTACATTTATTATCTTGCTCCAAACGAGAGCGAAAAATATGTTGACGAAGCGCTCTTAGAATACGAAGACGATTTTGACGGATTTAAAAATGCTCTTACTTCTGTAATCGGTTGTATTGAAACCGACACTTACGATGAAAAGTCAACAATCATTTATCAAAGCGTTCTCAAAGATACTCCTTTAACAGAGGACATAACCGAAATTGATTTGATTATCATTCAATATGTTTCGGAACTTCCCGAAGAAGATAATACCGACGACAACACTCACGAAGACGATAATACGGAGGAAAATCCTTGAGTATCATCGAAAAAGAAGGTTTAGTCCTTTCGGGAAAGAACGGCAGATACACGGTCGAGTGCGAAAACACGACATATATTTGTCATTCCGGCACTCGTGTGCGTAAAAATGACGGAAAAATACTTGCGGGTGACAAGGTGCTCTTCCGTGATAACGGCGATGGAAACGGATTTATCACTTCCCTTTTACCGCGAAAGAATTTTTTAGTACGACCGCCCGTTGCTAATATCGACCTTCTCGCAATGGTGGTCGCACCGAAAGATCCTATGCCGTACTTTTACAACATTGATCTACTTTCTGTAATTGCAGAAAAAAATAACATCGAATGTGCTGTAATTGTTTCTAAAAACGACCTTTTGGATTGCGCGGAAATTCTCGATATTTATCAAAAAACACATTTCAATGTCATTGTTACCAGTTCTGAAAAGCAGCAAGGGATTGATGAGGCAAGAAAACTTTTAAACGGAAAGATATCTGTCCTTTGCGGCGCATCGGGTGTAGGCAAATCAACACTTATTAATACGCTTTATCCGTTTCTAAACTTAGAAACCGGAGAACTTTCCGAAAAAATATCGCGTGGCAAAAACACCACACGTACTACAGAACTGTTCCCCTTAGGCAACAACACTTATTTGGCAGACACACCCGGTTTTACCGCCGTTAACACCGAATTATACTGCGCTATCGACCACAAGGAATTAAGTACTCTGTTCCCCGAGTTTTCCGAGCATACAAAGGGTTGCAGGTACGCCGATTGCACTCATACAAAAGAAGAAGAGTGTGGTATTGCTGACGCAGTCTTAAAAGGCGATATTTCCAAGTCTCGCCATGAAAGTTATAAAAAACTATATTTCGAGCTAAAAAGCATCGACAGATATAAGTGATTTTTGGAGGATTTTATGTTTATCGGATATTACTCATTAGCCAATGCGGTTACATTGTTCGGGCTTATTTCATCGGTAACAGCCTGTTTCCTTGCCGCAAACGGCAACTTTAAACTTGCGCTTTATATGCTGTTTTTAGCATGTCTTTGCGATTCGTTTGACGGCAAGATTGCTCGTGCTACCAAACGCACTCCCAAGCAAAAGTATTACGGCATTCAACTTGACAGCCTTTGCGACGTAATCAGTTTTGGACTTACACCCTGCTATATTGCATTTTCATTTGGTTTTGACGGTTGGTTTGATGTTCTCATCTACGGTATTTTCATAATTTGCGGTGCCATTCGACTTGCGTACTTCAACACACTTGCAAACGAAAACCCCAATAAACCTTTGAAAATCTTCAGAGGCGTTCCTATTCCGTTATCCACTATGGTTATTACCTTCTTGTTTGTGCTCACCACATTCATTCCTGCGTCGGTTACGGTATGGTTCTTTAGAATTGCGTTATTAGCACTTGCTATTGGATTCATTCTTAATATTAAAATTAAAAAGCCTACCTTAAAGCGCGGCGCAATATTGCTTCTTGCGGAAATTGTTTTACTGCTTATTTTAGTGATAGCAGGAGATTGTCAAGCACCTATCCTCGAAGAAGTTGCCGCTATAGCATAATACATAAATTAAGAGTTGTCGCAAAATGCGGCAACTCTTTTTTGGGCAAAACAAAACGCGATTTTAACAATCGCGTTTTTTATATTATTCGTAATCAACAAATATTAAGGGATTAACTATTTCGCCGTCAACATGAACTTCGAAGTGGAGGTGCGGGCCGGTAGAAACACCGGTGTTACCTATCTTACCAAGTTCATCACCTGCAGAAACAACATCGCCAACCTTAACACTAAACGCGCTCATATGAGCATAAAGTGTTTTAACACCGTTACCGTGATCAACTATCACGCAGTTACCGTAACCGCCATAATAATCTGCACGGACAACCACACCGTCAGCAGAAGCAACTATTGAATCGCCGTAACAATCATTGTTCCATATATCTATACCGTTATGACTGCGTCCCCAACGAGGACCAACATAAGATGTAATCATACCGTCGTAAGGTTTTATAAATGTACCGAGCGATGCAACTACCATACCGTTCGAACGAGTACCGATGCGCACAACCTCATTAGTAGGTTCTACAGTCACATTCAACGAAACAACTTCTTTAGTAGTTTCAACTCCGTCTATAGAAACAACTTTATATGTTTCTTCGCCCTCGCCGTCATAGCCTTTAGAAATAACGTTCTTTACACCGTCACGCATTGCATCGGTATAAATCGTTTTTGTTTCATACTCTATGGCAACCGTTTCGCTATAAGTAGATACCGAGCGAACAGAAAGTTCAACAGGAAGAATTTCACCCTTATAATCGGTAACTTTAGAAGAAAACGTAAAGAGTTTTTTCTTACCGAGAAGTGATACGATACCGTTCACATCGGAAAACATCTCTTCACTATATTCACCCGAAACAATCTCGATCTTATTGTTGAAACTGTTTTCAGCATTAACATCTACACCTAAAGCCGCTGCACGGGAAGAAAGAACTTCTGCCAAAGCAGATTCTGCTTCATCAACCGAAGCAACTGCCGCAACGAAGCAACCGTCAATATAAATGCCTTCGCCTTGAAGCGTAGTCGTTTCAGAAACAGCGTTATCAGAAGAAGCAACCTCTGATAAATCGCCAACGCCCTCGCCTTTATTACCCGCAAATGCGAAAATACAACAAAGTGCGACAGTAAACGCCAAAACAGCGATTATTGATATTCTGTATTTTTTGATGATACTAAGCGGTTTCGAATTTTCTGTCAAAAGAACAACCTCCATCGCAAAAACCAAATTAACAGCATATACATATTACACCAAGTTTGTGAACACAATGTGACGTAATCTTAAACTTTCCGCGAACGACATTTGTGCCCACGCATAGAAGTATTATATACTAAAGTAAATTAAATGTCAAGAACACCCTTTTTTATATCAAAACTATTGAAAAATCGCAATTTCGGTTGTATAATTATTAAGTATGTTTATATAGTAATGAAAGGATCAACCAAAATGCTTATTGCACGCACACTTACCGATACCCCGAAAGCAAAACCCGAGGGTGCTCTCGGATTCGGCAAAATATTCACTGACCACATGTTTATTATGGACTATTCCACCGAAAAAGGTTGGCATGATGCAAGAATAGTTCCGTTTGGTAACATCTCGCTTTCTCCCGCAAGTATGGTTTTCCATTACGGTCAGGAAATGTTCGAAGGTATGAAAGCGTACCGCGCTAAAGACGGCAAGATTTTGCTTTTCCGTCCTATGAAGAACATCGAAAGAATGAACAACACAAACGTAAGAATGTGTATTCCCGAAGTGAATCCCGACGATGTACTTCAGGCTATCGAGGAGTTAGTTCTTGTTGACCAAGACTGGATTCCCACAAACCCCGGCACATCGCTTTATATCCGTCCCTTTATTATTGCTACCGACCCCTTCCTCGGCGTACATCCCTCGCACACCTATAAATTTATGATTATCCTCTCCCCTGTCGGCGCATACTACGCAAGTGGTCTTGCTCCTGTTAAGATTTGTGTTGAGGACGAATATGTTCGCGCTGTTAAAGGCGGTACAGGTTATGCGAAAGTGGGCGGCAACTACGCGGCTTCGCTTAAGGGTCAGGAAAAGGCTGAAAAACTTGGTTACGCTCAGGTTCTTTGGCTTGACGGTATTGAACACAAGTATATCGACGAAGTTGGCGCAATGAACGTATTCTTCGTTATTGGCGACAAAGTAATCACCCCCAAACTCGAAGGTAACATTCTTCCCGGTGTTACAAGAGATTCGGTTATCAACTACCTTACTGCAAAGGGTTATACTGTTGAAGAACGCAGAATTTCTATTGATGAAGTTTACGAAGCAGGTAAAAAGGGCGAACTTAAAGAAATGTTCGGCACAGGTACTGCCGCAGTTATTTCTCCTGTAGGTTTGCTTGATTGGAACGGCGATAAACTTATTATCAACAATAATGAAATCGGCGCTATCTCACAGATGCTTTATGATGAAATCACAGGCATTCAGTTCGGCGAAAAGAAAGATGAGTTCGGATGGAGTCACGAGATAAAGAGATAAACATCACAGAATGCACAGAACTTAATAGTAATGTTACGGGCGCGGAAGAAACTTCTGCGCCCGATCAACAACAAACGAAAACAAGAAACCCGATAAAGCGCATGATAGAGGGCGGATTATTTAACCTGCCTTTCAAGATCATTGTCGGGTCTTTTATCGTGTCGGCAATAATATATACAGTTGCACGATTTATCCCTGCATTTGCAGAGTTTTGGACGAAATACCCCGCGCATGGGATACGTTTTTTACTTGCAAAGATTACGGGGTGGATTCCCTTTTCTCTTGCGGAATGTTTATTGCTGTCTCTCCCGATTTTTGCTATTGCTTACATTATCGGCTCTTTTGTTGCAACAAATAATGACGATAGCGACGAGAACTTTTATAAATGGCTGCGACCTTTGATTTCCTTTATTTTAGTCATCGTGACCATTTTCTTCTCGGCGTTCGGTCCTGCATACGGAAGAAACACATTAGCAAAAAACCTTGATCTTGAGCAAAACCCCGTCACCGCCGAAGAACTTTACAACACAGCCTTAATCGTAGCCGCCGAGTCCAAAAAAGTCATCGGTGACGTTGATTTTGATATCTCAGGTTCTTCGATAATGCCTTATGACTATAAAACGCTTGTGTCAAAGGTAAACGCGGCTTTTGACAAATATGCCGAAAACGTGGATTATATCTCGCATTTTAAATCTACGCCGAAAGCAATCGCGCTATCAAAGCCAATGACCTACACACACATTTCGGGTGTTTACACCTTTATGACGGGCGAATCGAACGTTAATACTAATTATCCCGATTTTCTTATGCCTTTCACGATGGCGCATGAAATGGCGCACCAACGCGGTATAGCGCGTGAGGACGAAGCGAACTTTGTTGCGTTCTTGGTTTGTATCGGAAGCGATGATGCATATCTTCGTTACAGCGGTTATGCAAACATGATTAATTACCTAAATTCGGCATTATCTAAAGCAAACAGCGATATGTACAAGCAATTTATCCTGTACAGTCTGCCAATTGAGTTATCAAAAGAGTTTGTTCAATATTCTGAATTCTTTGATAAATATCGCGACAGCACAGCAAGTGAAGTCACAGGCACGGTCAACAACGCATTCTTGCAGTCCCAAGGACAGCAATCGGGTACAAAAAGTTACGGTTTGGTTGTAGATTTGGCTGTTGCTTATTATAAATAATAAATCATACAAAAAACGCTTCGGAAAAACCGAAGCGTTTTTTAATTTATCCTAACAACACGTCTGTGACAAGCATAATACAAAAGCCAACCAAAAGTGCATATGTCGCGCCGCGTTCGTTACCGTGAGCGTGAGTTTCGGGTATCATTTCGTCGCTTACGACATAAAGCATTGTACCACCCGCAAACGCCAACGCAAAAGGAAGAATGACCGACGCGATGCTAACAGCAAAATATCCGATCAACGTTCCTACAACCTCGATTAAACCCGTAAACATAGCGCAAATGAAAGTTTTCTTCGGACTGACACCTGCAGAAAGCATAGGACCGATAATAACCATACCCTCGGGTATATTCTGCAAGGCGATACCTCCTGCAATTATTATTGCACGTGCAGAATCGCCCGAACCAAATCCGACACCTGCGGCGATACCTTCGGGCAGGTTATGGATTGCTATTGCGGTTACAAAAAGCAACACCTTACTTAAATTAGCGTTATTATGTGATTCGGTATCAGAACCGACCATTTTATGAAGGTGTGGTACTAATTTGTCAATAAGGTTAAGGCATAACGCGCCGATTAAAATACCAACAACGGTAATCAGCAAGCCGTACTTACCGCCATATTCGATTGACGGCAAAACAAGACCGAGAACCGCCGCCGAAAGCATTACACCTGCGGCAAACGACAAAACGATATCCGAGAACTTATGCGAAATACTTTTAAATACAAAGCCTATCAGTGAACCGATAACAGTTGCACCGCCAACACCGAGTGCTGTTAACAACACGAGTTCCACAAAACCAACTCCTTTGAAATGTTAAGTTATCTAAATTTCAAAATCCACGTTATAATCTTTATCTATCAATATGTAATTTACAGAGTGTTTCAAACATTCGTTTAAGGTTCTTTTATTATCTTCCAAAAGTGTTTCTAACGTACAGTACGAATCATCTATTCTATTCTCTATTACCGAGGCAAACTGTTTTATAGTATTATAGTTTTCCTTTATGTACTGTTCGCTCAACACTAAGCACACGTATTTTATATATGGCAAATAATTCGAATCAAAATCTTTTGCCCAATCAAAAGGAATATAACAACCCTCTATGATCAGGTTCTGTTCGTTTTCAATCGCCGTCTTAACAATCTCTTTCGCGATATGCCAAAGATACGTTGTTAACTCGTCATCATCCTCGACGGTAAGCGTTGTTTCCCCGCTTCGGATAAGTCCCATTTTTAAGTGGTCCAATGACATATACGGATACTTATATTTTTCAAGCAACTTTTGTGCCAACATAGTTTTGCCTGTATGTGATGCACCAGAAATTAAAACGACCATACATTTACCTCACTTCCCCATATTATTACAAAAAGAAGAATTTTGCCGCCAAGGTCATTATAACAAGGAATATTAGGTTGACAAGAGTAAACATCCAAAAGTAACGCTTTCCGTGACCGGGATACAGCACACGAAATTCGCTGAATGTAATAAGACTCGCCAAGGAAGCGATCAAGGTGCCTGTACCGCCGATATTTACACCCAACAGCAATGCGTGATAGTCGGTAGTGAAGCGCGACAGCAAAATAGCCGACGGGACATTACTTATTCCTTGACAGGCTAGGATTGAAACAAGAAGCGTATCCTTTTCCAACAGTGACGACACAGCGGTGTTGACCAGTTCGATACGAGCGAGATTACCTGCAAAAATGAAGAAAAAGAAGAACGTGCCGAGCAAGGGATAATCCACCATTAGCAGAGATTCCCTATCTACAAAAAACAGTATAATCGGGATCAATATCAAACCGATCAAAAACGGGATAACGCGGAACACGATGAGCAATGAAAATGCAAAGAGCGTCAAATACAAAACCGTGCGCGGTATGTTAAGTTTTTCGGAGAACTTCTCATCTATAGTAAGTTTTATGTTTTTCACGGGCAGGCATGCGAGAGTCAGCAGAGCAATCGCCAACAGGAACGGCGGAAGCATGATAGCGCAAAATTCGCCTGTTGGAATGTTAAAATACGAATATAGATACAAATTTTGAGGGTTGCCAAACGGCGTGAGCATACCTCCGAGATTGGCGGAGATGTTTTGCAAGATAAACAGATACGCCATATACTTTTCACAGCCCGTGACTGACAAAGCAAAGTAGCCGAGCGGCAGAAACGTTATGAGCGCCATATCGTTGGCGATTAACATAGAACCAATAAAGGTGATGACGATAAGAGTCAGAAACAGACCGCGAAGATTACCTGCAAAAAGCACCAGCCGACGTGCTAAAATCGTAAAGAACTTGATATTGCGCAATGCGCATACCACCGCTAACGTGAGAAACAAGCATACCAACGTACGCCAATCAAAATAGGAAATATATTCAGCGTCCGGCGGCACAAGGCACATCGTAACGAGTGCCGCTATTGCCGCGACACAAAATACTGTATTCTTTTTGATAAAGTTAACGATCGTCATAAATTCCCCTCTTTTCATACCGACAGTCATCATACACCAATTATCGGATTTTTACAAGAGGGATTTGAAACAAATCGGTCGTTTTTTCGAACGGTTATAATAAAGAAAAACCTCTCTTCTCTTGGCAGACAAAAGAGGTTTGTTTTGTGTAAGTGGTTAAATAAAAGTAGAAACGAATAAAAGTAGTGTAAGGACGCAATTCGACATATTGGAATTTATTTTTTCAATACTTTTTTGCACCAAGTGCGTTTATTGCATTTTGGGCACATTAAGTGACGGGTAGTTCCTCTATGCATCGCCCACAGTGCTTCTGAATAAGTAGGCACAATTTCATGACCGCAATTTTTACACTTATAAACACCTACGCTCACTTCAAGTTTTAATGCATAAAAGCAAGGTATTAAAAATAATATGCAAAGCCCAATAATTGTGACAAGTTGCCAAATTCCTTCGGGTATCAAGAATGCGGAAACGAAAATACCCGCAAATAGGGATATCATACTTACACCCATAATTACCCACATAGAAGTCCAGATCGTTTTATTTTTTTGCTCTACTTCTTTTGCTATATCAAGCAAAAGTTGTTCGTTTTTCTGATTACTGTTTTCCATACTTATTTTCTCCCCACTTAATAATTCATTTACACTGATTCCCAAAATATCACACAAAAGAAGCATGATTGACGAATCAGGCATTGCTATGCCCCTTTCCCACTTAGATATCGCTTTATCGGTGATACTTAGTTTCTCTGCCAACTGCATTTGCGTTAGGTTTGCTTTCTTTCTGCACTCGGCAATAAATCTTCCGATTTTTATTTGGTCCATAAGGCGCCTCCTTTCGATTTCAGTATAGATGATTAGTAGAATAAAATACACCTACCATTGGTTTAGTGAGGAGAAAGAAACCGTTGGGAGCGTGAAATTGGATACTAAATTCTTATTTATCGAACTGATTATACCATAAATCTAAAAGTTTTTCAATGATATATCACTCGTTCCGATAGGAACATATATCATTGCAAAAAGTCACCTTTGTCGGTAGACAAAAGTGACTTTTTTCGTGCGAAAGAGCGACTAAAAGGTGTATAAGTTGGGCTGAAAACGACCAAAAGTATTATTTTTTAGATGTGTACCAAGCCTCTTCTTTATATTCATTCCATTCTATTCTGACACTTTTAAATGTAAAGCATACTGTGAAAAAAGGATCTTTTGCTAATGCATCAATAAAATATGTGAATTCTTCTTTTATTCCTAAATCAAGGATAGTTATCCCCGAATCTAATTGCTCTGAAAAACGGGAAAGGGCAGAATCATCAGTTAAAATGATTTGAGGTTCAGTAGAATAGAACTCGCCGTTCTCATCTTTCTGCCAAGCCCTTCCTGGTTCGTATGATAGTAGATTGAATCCTTCAAAGGTAATAACCGCACTTGCAATCTCCATATCCGTTTCGTGGGAGTTTTGTTCTGTATTTTTGTGAATATTGAAGTGATTTGCTTTAACACGCAACAGGTTATGATCAAAAACATCAAGTGTAAATTCTGCATCATGAAATTCAAAATCGGAAAGTCTATTAAGGGAAACAAATCTCATATCATCACCTCTTGAAGAAATTATATCATAAGTCATTGCATTATTCAATAAAAAAAAGAAACCTCTTTTGCCTTGGTAGAAAAAAGAGGTTTCTTTTTTGGTGCCGGAAGCGGGGGTCGCCCGACTGCGGTCGGAGCGGTGGCGCGGTCTGACAGTCCCCCGGACTGTCATTCAACACGCGCCCTTCGACCCCCCGCAACTTTTGTCGGGGTATACAAAACAAAAAGATGGGCATTACCCATCTTTTCGTTTTGGTGCCGGAAGCGGGGGTCGAACCCGCACGGTATCGCTACCACTGGATTTTGAGTCCAGCACGTCTGCCAATTCCATCATTCCGGCAATTATTAGCGCAATTTCCACCGCGCAAGACGTATTATATCACACTATTTTTACTTTTGCAAGTGTTTTTTAAGTTGACTATTAATTTTTATCGTGATACAATATATAAAATATTATAATGGGTGATTTTTATGGATTGGTTATTCAAGCCTAACTCTGCTATTGACGAAACAGCCGCCACAACAAAAAGACGGAAATTCTTTGCGCTTGGGTTGACATTTCTATTAGTATATTTAGTTGCAAATTTCATTTCGGGGTTAATTTCAATAATACCGATGTATTATTTGATCTTTACCGACGAGAAACTCATGTCGACTATCGTAGAAAGCGCCAATAATTCCGATTTTAATGTGTACATGACGGAATATGAAAAAGCAATTGAAGATGCATTAAATTCCATTTTAGTTAACAATGCTTCTTTTATTACTCTCTTTTCGCTTTTTGCTACCGTTGCTACAATAGTCACCGTTCTGTTTTACTGCTGTAAAATAGAAAAACGCAGATTATTCACTCTTGGTTTTGTGAAGAACGGTGCGGTTAAAGAATATCTTTCGGGTTTAGTTATCGGTCTTTTGATGTTTTCTGCCGTTTACGGTGTTATGCTTTTAAGCGGCGAAGTTAAATTCGAAGGTTTTAACATTAATCTTTCTATTGGTACTGTTTTACTTTTTCTTTTAGGATTCATTATCCAAGGTGCAAGTGAGGAAATTTTATTGCGCAGTTACTTCTTTGTATCCTGCGCCGCCAACACCAACGTAATCGTTTCGGTTTTGGCAAGTTCAGCCCTTTTTGCCGCATTACACATAGGAAACCCAGGGTTTACACTTTTAGCGTTTATTAATCTTTTCCTATTCGGTGTATTTGCCGCGTTATATTTCCTACGCAGAGGCAGTATTTGGGGCATTTGTGCGCTTCATACCGTTTGGAATTTCGCACAGGGCAATATTTTCGGATGCAACGTAAGCGGTATGCCGTTGGATGATTCTATTTTCCTTACCGCCGATACGCAAGGCGTTATCTGGAGCGGCGGAGCGTTCGGTCCCGAGGGCGGTATTGCGGTCACAATGATATTTATCATAGGCATTGCGATACTGACATTTATGAAGAACAAAGAAATTGACGGATTTTTCATAAGCACAAAAGGTGAATTTGTAAGCGACTATCTTTTCAATTAAAATTCTATGGAGAATATTCAAATGATGGATTCAAGTAAATACCGCGTGGGATATTTCCCCGTTGATAATAAATACAGCAAATGGGTAAAAAAGGACCACATCGAAAAAGCGCCCGTATGGTGCAGTGTCGATATGCGCGACGGAAACCAAAGTCTTGTTATACCCATGAACCTTGAAGAAAAAATTGAATATTACAAGGTACTTTTAGAAGTCGGATTCAAAGAAATCGAGGTAGGCTTCCCTGCCGCAAGTGAAACAGAATATGAATTTCTGCGAACCCTTATTGACAACAACATGATTCCCGACGATGTTACCGTTCAGGTTCTTACACAATGCCGCGAACATATTATTCGCAAAACATTCGAGGCATGTAAAGGTGCGCCGAACGCAATTATACATTTTTACAATTCTGTCAGCGTTGCACAGCGTGAACAGGTATTTAAGAAATCAAAAGAGGAAATCAAGCGAATTGCTATTGAAGGCGCTAAACTCGTAAAAAAACTTGCAAGTGAATACGAGGGAAATTTCCGTTTTGAATATTCACCCGAATCTTTTACAGGAACCGAGCCCGAATACGCACTTGAAGTATGCAATGCCGTTTTGGACATTTTAGAGCCAAACGAAAACAACAACGTGATTATTAATCTTCCTGTTACGGTAGAAATGAGCATGCCGCACATATACGCATCTCAGGTCGAATATATGAGCGAAAATCTCAAATACCGTGAACACGTTACCCTTTCGCTTCATCCTCACAACGACAGAGGCACAGGCGTCGCGGATACCGAACTTGCACTTCTTGCAGGTGCTGAACGTGTAGAGGGTACGCTTTTCGGCAACGGCGAAAGAACGGGCAACGTTGATATTATTACTTTGGCGATGAATATGTACTCTCAC
>JAZRUR010000042.1:0-46923 GCA_045652625.1 Eubacteriales bacterium
TAGTGGAGAAGTGGTTGTCGAACGAGCCGAGATAACGCTTGGTGTAGGGATAAAGACCTTCTTCAAGAAGCTTTGTAATGATGGTTCTCTTAACCTTGAGCGAACGAGCCGCGATGTCCATAAGGTGGTCAAGGCGCTTCATGAAGTCTTCTTCGTTAGCCGCAAGATATGCGATACGAGGCATATTGATAGTTACAACGCCGATAGAACCTGTGCTTTCGCCGCTTCCAAAGAAACCGCCAGACTTTTTGCGGAGTTCACGAAGGTCAAGACGAAGTCTGCAACACATCGAACGAACGTCGCTGGGTTCCATATCGCTGTTAACGTAGTTGGAGAAGTAGGGAGTACCGTATTTACTGGTCATTTCGAACAACAACTTGTTGTTTTCGGTTTCCGACCAGTCGAAATCGGCGGTGATGGAGTAGGTGGGGATAGGATACTGGAATCCTCTGCCGTTAGCGTCGCCCTCAATCATGATTTCGATGAACGCGCGGTTAATCATATCCATTTCGGCTTTACAGTCTTTGTACTTGAAGTCCATTTCCTTACCGCCGACGATGCAGTTGAGTTCCGCAAGGACGTTAGGAACAGTCCAGTCGAGCGTGATGTTCGAGAACGGTGCCTGAGTACCCCAACGCGAAGGAGTGTTTACGCCGTAAATGAAGGATTCGATGCACTTCTTAACCTGGTCGTAATTAAGGTTATCTACCTTAACAAAGGGAGCCAAATAGGTATCGAACGAGGAGAACGCCTGCGCGCCAGCCCATTCGTTTTGCATAATACCCAAGAAGTTTACCATTTGGTTACAAAGGGTCGCAAGGTGGCTTGCAGGGGACGAGGTGATCTTACCGGGAACGCCGCCCAAGCCCTCTTGAATGAGTTGCTTCAACGACCAGCCTGCACAGTAACCTGTAAGCATCGAAAGATCGTGGATATGAATATCCGCATTACGGTGAGCGTTTGCGATCTCATCATCGTAAATTTCGGAAAGCCAATAGTTAGCGGTGATAGCGCCCGAGTTACTAAGGATAAGACCGCCTACCGAGTAGGTAACGGTACTGTTTTCCTTAACGCGCCAGTCAACGTTTTTAACATACTTGTCCACCAATGCCTTGTAGTCGAGCATGGTCGACTTCATGTTACGGAGTTTTTCTCTCTGGCGGCGGTAGAGAATGTATGCTTTTGCAACATCGGCATAACCCGCCTGAGCAAGAACGCTTTCGGCAGAGTCCTGAATATCCTCGACAGCGATGTAACCGTCCTTGATTTTGGTTTCAAAATCGGAGGTAACTTTGAGTGCGAGGAAATCTATAACGCTGGGGTGAGTAGGTCTTTCACAAGCCTCGAACGCTTTTTCGAGAGCGGCGGCTATTTTTTTGATGTCGAATTCAGCGGTTTTGCCATTCCTTTTAACAACCTGATACATAATCTGTTACCCTTTCTATATTGAAAATTGAATTTATTTCTGCGCTGTTTCTGCGCTCATTGGCAAGATAAAGGATACCATAATATAGAGTTGATGTCAATAGAAAAACACAACATATTGTGGTTTCGTAAAAACTGCACAATATGTTGCGTTGATTTATGGATATTTTTTCCACTGCTTATAAACCGCGTATTTCGGCGTGTGGAATGTATGTCCTTACTGCCGCAAGGATTTTATCGGTTTCTTCCTTCGAAAAGGCATTTAGACCCTGTGATATTAAATCTCCCGAATCGGTAAACTGTTGTATAAAATAACGTTTTGCTCCGCGCAACCAAGCGCCGATTTTTTCGAAGTCCGACACAAGATGTAGTCCCTTTACTGCGGTTGTACGGAATTCGTATTCTATACCCGATGACATTATTATCTCGACGCTTTTCATCATAGGTTCGATATCAATATCGTCTATGCCGACCGCCAATGCGTAATTTTCGGGAGAGGATTTTATATCCATCGCGATATAATCGACAAGACCTTCGTCGATAATTTCTTTTAGACGTTCGGGATAAAAACCGTTTGTGTCGAGTTTTATCTTATATCCGAAACTGCGCACGAAACGCAAAAAGTCGATAGCGTCTTTTTGTGCTAACGGTTCTCCGCCCGTAAGGCAAATTCCGTCAAGAATACCTTTGCGTTTTTGGAGAAAGTCCGAAATTTCTTCAATATTTATAATATTAGACGGCTTACGTATGACCAACCCTGCATTGTGGCAAAAAGGACAGCGAAGATTGCATCCGTGTGCGAAAAACGTACACGCAACATGCCCGGGGAAGTCGAGTAATGTCAGTTTTTGTAATCCTTCTATAATCATATTGTCACACCTCTTTATCTATTATACATCATGTCGCATATATTTTCAATAGCGGTTAATCTTTAAAGAGCAATGTTTTTAATATATTGGAAAGCACAGAACCGTATGATACTTCCTCTACCGCCTCGCAAACATAAACTTTTGTACGGGCAATTTCTTCGCCATTGCGGTAATAAGCAATGTAACCTGCTTCGTCACCCTCGGAAACCGGCGCTTGTATACTTTCGTTGATGAACGATTGTGTTTCTATTTCGCCTTTGTTACCTTTTTCTAACAGGATACTGATAGGTTCGGCTGTAAGATTTGCATTGTTTGTTACACCGCGAGTGATACTTATAGGTTCCAGACTAGGCACTTCGGGAGTGACTATCGAATAGTTGGCAAATCCGTAATCAAACATTCCTTTTGCCGCAGAGAACCGTTTGTCGCTTGTTGACGCGCCCAAAACGACAGCGATCAGATGCATACCGTTGCGCTCTGCCGTGCCCGAAAGACAGTATTTCGCCTCGCCCGTAAAACCGGTTTTCATACCTGTTGCGCCTTTGTAGAAACGTATTAATTTGTTAGTGTTGGCTAATCCGAAAGAACCGTTACGAATGGTGTCCATCCATATACTTGTATATTTGAAAACAAGTTCATGTTTCATCAATTCGCGAGTAATAAGAGCGATATCGAGTGCACAGGAATAATGTCCCTCTGCGGGAAGTCCGTTTGTGTTCACGAAATTGCTGTTTTCGCAACCGAGTTCTTTTGCGCGTTCGTTCATGGCGGAAACAAATGCCGCTTCGCTTCCGCAGATATATTCGCCCAAAGCGACCGTTGCATCGTTCGCAGATACAACGATAAGCGATTTAAGCAGGTCCTCTACGCTCATTTGCTCGCCTGCTTCAAGGAACACCTGCGAACCGCCCATACTTGCGGCGTATTCTGAAACGGTGACCATGTCGTTTAGGGTGATTCTGCCCTCATCTATTGCTTCGACGACGAGTAAAGTGCTTATAACCTTTGTTACTGACGCAAGAGGAAGATGTTCGGTTTCGTTTTCTGCAAACAAAACCTTTCCTGTCGAATATTCCATAAGCAGTAATGCCTTTGCATCGCCGTCACTTACATATTCCGCACTTGCGGGTTGAAACCAATATTCGTCCATATCAACGTCGTAAGGATATACTGCACTCACTTCGGTAGCGCTCACAGAGTATGGCGAAAGAATGAAAAATACGGCAAATACCAAGCAAAACAGTTTTTTCATATACATTATCTCCGTTCGGTTTTTATATAAAACCATATTCGCGGAATTTTCATATTATGATTGGTAAGGGGAAATATTGCCAAAAATTTTATGAATTTGTGAAAAAATATTGTAATTACGTTAAAGTTGTGATATAATAAAGCAACAAAATAATATCGGAGGTATATATCATGAAAAAAATAGCACTTCTCCTCGCTATGCTCCTTTGTCTTGTTCCTACACTTGCATCGTGCGGTATGAACTCTTCTCCCGAAAAGGTAGTTTCTGCAGTTATCGAAGCAACTTATGAAGACTTCGATTATGAAGTAATCAATAAGATTTGCTACAACCTCGATGTTGATCTTTACGAAGATGTTTTCGAGGGCGATGACCTTAAGGCTGCTAAAGAAAGTATCCGTGCATCTCAAGACGTAATCAAAGAATCTTTCAAACAAATGGAAGATAGAGCAGAAGAATGTGAAAAATACGATCTCAAGTACGATATCCGTTACTGCGAGATTTATGATGACAAAGACGATGAATTCGACGAAATCATCAAGGCTAACGACACTATCAACGATACCGATTTTGAAGACCTTACCGATAAGGTTGCAAAGGTAAGAGTTGTAGGCGAAGTTTTCATCACCGATGAAGACGGCGACGATAGCATCAACGAAATCGACAACACCTTTACCTGCTACCGTATTGACGGCAAGTGGTACATCGATTTTAATGACTAATAATTAGTTGTAAAAGGCGGTTCGGAAACGAACCGCCTTTTGTTGTCAAACTAAACAAAAATAAATTTGTAAATTTTTGTAATTTTCGGGTAATTTTCTCTTGTAATTAATAGAAACAACTGCTATAATATTTCATCAATATTTTTATGGCGGAATATATAGGAGGAACTCAACAATGCAAACTAACCTTCGCCCCGATTCTATGGCACGTATAACAAATTTTGAATTAGCCAACGCTTTTATTGATGAACAGATTGCTGAAATCCGTGCGCAGGTAGGCGACAAAAAGGTGCTTCTCGCACTTTCCGGCGGCGTGGATTCCTCGGTAGTTGCCGCGTTGCTTGTAAAGGCTATCGGCAAACAACTCATCTGTGTACACGTTAATCACGGTCTTATGCGTAAGGACGAATCCGAGAATGTTGTAAAGATATTCAAGGACGAGATGGACGCGAATCTTATTTACGTCGATGCAACCGACCGTTTTCTCGATCTTTTGGCAGGTGTTAGCGACCCCGAAAGCAAGAGAAAGATAATCGGCGCGGAATTTATAAATGTATTTGCCGACGAAGCACGTAAACTCGAGGGTGTTTCGTTCCTTGCGCAAGGTACTATATATCCCGATATTCTTGAAAGTGTTAAACAAGCAGAGGGTAAAAAAGCGGTTAAATCGCACCATAACGTTGGCGGTTTGCCCGAAGATTTACAGTTTGAACTTGTTGAACCTATAAAACTTCTTTTCAAAGATGAAGTACGCGTTGTCGGCGAGGCGCTCGGTTTGCCTCATGCAATGGTATACCGTCAGCCGTTCCCCGGCCCCGGATTGGGCGTACGTTGTCTTGGCGCTATTACCCGCGACAGATTAAATGCGCTTCGCGAAGCAGACGCTATTTTGCGTGATGAATTTGATAAGAACGGACTTGCCGAAAAGGTATGGCAGTATTTCGTGGTAATTCCCGATATCAAGAGCGTTGGCGTTAAGGACGACAGCCGTTACGAGGGTTGGCCCGCAATCATCCGTGCTGTTAATACTCTTGATGCAATGACCGCAACTATCGAGGAAATTCCTTACGCGGTTCTTCATAAGATCACATCGCGTATTACTAACGAGGTAGACGGCATCAACCGCGTACTTTATGACCTCACACCCAAGCCCTCGGGCACTATCGAGTGGGAATAAAATCCGGTATCAAAGAACAATTAAGTTTACTCAAAAAAGAACAAAAATCTTGATTCTTTTTGACTATATAAAAAATTGCCTTTTGCATTAATTTGCAGAAGGCTTTTTTATTTACTGTTATTCTTTTTAATTATATTGAAAACAAAGGGCAGATTGCATTTTTATTATTGAGTTAATAGTTTCTATATCTATTTATTTTTGCTTTAATTCTATGCTTGTTTTTCTTTATTAAATAGGATATACATTTTTGTTCTTTTTAGGATTATTGCTTTTGTATTTGATATCCGGTTGAATTGGAGGCGGGCGATATGAAATTTAAATTTGAATCTTTACAAGATGCAGACTTGATTGGCGGAACCTCGTATTTTATGGATTTTGGCGAAATGAACTCACAAGAAGATGCCGCAATAGCAGAAGGAAAACTACTTTCAGCTTTTGGTGACCCCGAGTTCACAAGCAAAAATTATGAAAATTCATTCAACTACATCATCCGCGCCACGGCTGACAACAGCGAAAGTGTGATTTTGACTGTTTATGGTATGGGCATCGTTCATATAGGCTCGAAACGGCAAGATGATTTTGCTGAAAACGCAGCCGCTGCACTCATAAAACACGTAAATTCTTTTGCCCCGGCGGATTACAGCCGTACTGTTTATTACTCGGATTTTGATTTGCAAATTGATATTTCTGTAAAAGACGGCAAGGTGAAAATCGATCAATCTAAGGCAAACACATTGTTTAAAAAATTCTTTAAATGGTTTTGATACCGTTTTTTCGTAGACTCCATAGATGAAGCGGAAAATTTCGGTCAAATGCCCTGAAAAACCGTGCGAAAAGACCTGAATTCACTCATTATAATGCTAATTTAAGCGAGTGGGAATAAAATAAATAAAAAACATAAAAGCTTTATGCTTACTCAAGCATAAGGCTTTTGTTTTTTGATATTTGCATACAATTTGCTCGGCGGGGGATAATAAGTCGGGTGAATTGCTTTTGTTGAAAATAAAAAAGATGAGTATATTTTTCGTTTCGGGCGGTATCGGTTACGGAATTGTTGAACTTATATGGCGCGGACGCACACATTGGACGATGATAATAGCAGGCGGTATATGTTTTGTGTTGTTTTCGTTAGTTGCCGAAAAGTGTAAAAAACGAACGCTTGTATATAAAGCCTCGCTTTGCGCGTTGGGTGTTACGGCGGTAGAGTTTATATTCGGCGTGGTTTTTAATGTTCTGCTGAAAATGAACGTATGGGACTACAGCAATTTGCCGTTCAATATTCTCGGTCAGGTGTGTTTGCTTTATACCTTGCTTTGGGGTGTTCTGTGCGCGATCTTTTTGCCTGTGGCGGACATGATGAATCGGAAACTGCAGGTCTGAAAAAACACAAAAACAAAAAGGCTTCCGAAGAAGCCTTTTTATTATGTCGCTTGAATTAAGCGTAAACTTCGATTTCGTTAAGGAAGGTCCAAGTGCCGCCAACCTTAACAACGAGTTTTACGTACTGACCGGAAACGTTGTTGAGAGCGAGGGAAGCCCAAGCGGGACCGTCGCCTTCAGGAAGAACGAGTGCGCCGAGTTCAGTGAAGTTGGAGCCGTCATCAGAAATGTAAGCAACGATGGATTCGGGAGCAACGATACCGGAGTTGTTGCAGTTGTAAAGGTTAACTCTAACTGCGTTAATACCGTTGGTCTTCGCGCCAAGGTCAACAATGATAGAACCAACACCATCGGGAGCGTTGTTACTTACGATAGTAGCGTCAGCATTGTACCAAAGAGCGAACCAAGTGCCGTCGTAAGCACCGATGTTGCTTGCTTTGCCGTCGGTGAGGTTAGCAGCGTAACCACTGGGAGCAGCGCCAACAGCGGTGATAGCGGGGTCAGCACCGGTGTAGGGCTTGTTAAGTGCAACGTTGGTGCCGGTAGGATTGTCTACAGCGGTGCCTGCGTTGCCGGAAGAACCTTCGTCAGAGGAAGCGTCTTCAGAGGAAGTAGCGTCTTCGGAAGAAGTAGCGTCTTCAGAGGAAGCGTCTTCAGAGGAAGCGTCTTCGGAGGAAGCATCTTCAGAGGAAGCGTCTTCAGAGGAAGCAGCATCGGAGGATGCAGCATCGGAAGAAGTAGCATCAGAAGATTCTACTGCAGAGGAACCAGCATCAGAACTGGTGTCGGTGTCGTCGCCACATGCTACGAATGCGCAGCAGGTGAATACGAGGATGAGTGCGAGAACGAGAGATAATTTCTTCATCGTAAATTCTCCTTTTTTGATTTTTAGCTTAAATGCTTACCACATTATACACTAATCGGCACATGATGTCAAGACAAAAATTCAACATTGTGCACTCGTTCGATGTTGGTGCAGAAAACCTACCATATAAATATTTATATTATTAAACGTGCTGTTTGTAAATGTTGATTTTTTGTAAAAGGTCTTTTATTTTCGAAAAAACTATTGAAAAATTGGTTGAAAGTATGTATAATCATAAATTGGTGATGTTTATGAAAAAAGAAACCTATAAAATAGCGTTGGACGGACCTTCGGGCTCGGGCAAAAGCACGTTGGCGAAGAATCTCGCAAAACACTACGGCTTTGTTTATATAGATACCGGCGCGTTATATCGTACAATTGGACTTTTCGTTTCGGAACGCGGTATTGCTTCCGACGATGTTGATGCTATCGTTTCGGTTCTTCCCGAAATAAAGATCGAGATGAAACTCGAAAACGGCGGCGGTGCGGTTTATCTCGGAGATAAGCGTATCGGTGATGAGATACGCACACCTTTGATTTCAAAGTATGCTTCCGATGTTTCTAAAATACCAGAGGTTCGCGCATTTCTTCTTGAAACTCAACGCAGCATCGCGCGTGAGAATAACGTTATTATGGACGGTAGAGATATCGGTACTGTAATTCTTCCCGATGCACAGGTAAAGATGTTTGTTACCGCGTCAAGTGAGGCACGTGCGAAACGCCGTTATGCCGAACTGTGCGAAAAAGGCGTTGAAACAACTTACGAGGAAGTTCTTGCCGATATGCAATGGCGCGATGCGAACGACAGCGGCAGAGAAATTGCTCCTGCTGTTCCTGCTCCCGATGCTATAATGTTTGACAACTCGGGATTTAGTGTAGAAGAAACGGTACAACAGGCAAAAGCAATTATAGACAAGGTTATTAAATTATGACAGGGTATAAATTCGTCCGTGCAATAGCAAGGTTTTTGGCGAAAATCATTTTCCGTGTCGAGTATCACGGCAGAGAAAACGAACCTGTCGAGGGCGGATATATCGCATTTTCAAACCATACTTCCTTTGCCGACCCCTTCTTCACCGCGTCTGCACTCAAACAGCCGGCGTACTTCATGGCGAAGAGCGATTTGCTCAAATCGAAGTTTATTCAGGTTGTGTTTAAGATGTGTAACGTCGTTACGGTGAATAGAGGCGAAAGCGATATTGCCGCATTGCGAAAGACCTGCGATATTGTAAAAGCGGGCAACAACGTCGGGATTTATCCGCAGGGCACACGTATCCCTCAAGAATTTCCGAAACCCGAGGAAGCACTTGCGGGTATGGGACTTATGGCGACTCGTACCAAAGCCGTTTTGCTTCCCGTTACGATTTGTTACGGTAAAAAGAATAAAAAACCGAAACTGTTCCGTAAGGTTCATGTATATATAGGAAAGCCGATTCCTTATGAGGAATACTCGACTATAAACGAACATCCCAATTCGCACGAGATAGCAACCTATGCTTTTTCGAAACTTTGCGAGGATTTTTGTAAATACAATCATGGCTGATATTAAGATTTCCGAATACAGCGGATTTTGCTTCGGTGTAAAACGCGCCGTTGATATGATCAACGAACAACTCAATAGTTCGGACAAAAAAGTATACTGCCTTGGAGAACTTATACATAACCGTATTTTTAATGAAACTCTAAAAAAACGCGGTGTGGTTTTTATCGGCATTGAAGATATCGAAACGGTTCCGAAAGGCTCGGTGGTGTTTTTACGTGCTCACGGCACGAAGAAACAGGTCATCGCTCTGCTCGAAGAACGCGGTTTGGAATATATTGATGCGACCTGTCCTTATGTTGCGAAAATTCATAAAATTGTTGCTTCTCAACCCGTCGAAACAAAGGTGATTGTTATCGGCGATGCCAAGCATCCCGAGGTTGAGGGGATAATGAGTTTTGCCAACGGCGAAAGCGTTGTATATGCCAATAAGGCGGATATAGATGCATCGCACGAGGACGGCTTTAGAAGCGAAATTGATTGTATACTTGCTGTTCAGACCACCTATTCGGGTGCTGAATGGTTAAGATGCAAAGACAGAATAAAGGAACTTTACCCGAACGTGCGTATCTATGAAACGATATGCAGCGCGACCGAGAACCGTCAAAAGAAAACGCGCGAACTCGCACAGAAAAGTGATATGACGGTCGTAGTCGGCGGTAAAAACAGTTCCAACACGGCAAAATTATTTGCCATAGCAAGTGCGGTATGTAAAGATTCGATTATGATAGAGTCTGCAGCCGAACTTATCGAACACGCAGAACTGATACGTTCTGCAAATAAAATAGCAATAGCCGCAGGTGCATCGACACCGAGCGGGATAATACAGGAGGTTTATAACAAGATGGCAGACATCGCAAAAGAGGAACTCAGCTTTGCCGAGATGCTCGAACAGTCATTCAAAACTTTAAATACAGGTGAAAGGGTAACGGGAATAGTTTCCGCAGTCAATCCTACCGAGGTCAAAGTAGACCTTGGTACTAAGCACACGGGTATTCTTCCGTACGACGAAATTACCGCTGAAAGCGGCGTCAACCTCAATGATCTTTTCAAGGTCGGCGATGAGGTTGAAGTTATCTGCGGAAAATTCAGCGATTCCGACGGTACTGTGCTTCTTTCTAAGAAGAAGATCGACATGCACAAGTACTGGGAGGCAATTAAGGCTGCAAACGAATCGGGCGAACTTCTTGAAGGTACTATCAAAGAAGTTATCAAGAACGAAAAGGGTTATGCAGGTATAATCGCACTTTACGGTCCTAACAAGGTATTCATTCCCGCATCGCAGACAGGCGTTCCCAAGGGAGAAGAACTTGAATCCCTCAGAGGTCAGAAGGTAAGTTTCAAGATTATCGACATTAACGACCAGAGAAAGAGAGCCGTTGGTTCTATCAAGGCTTCTAACAGAATTTCCCGCAAGGCATTGGAAGAAGAATTCTTCGCTACCGCACAGGAAGGCGACAAGTTCGAAGGTAAGGTTCGTGCTCTTATGAGTTACGGCGCATTCGTAAACCTCGGACCTGTTGACGGTATGCTTCATATTACCGAACTTTCTTGGGGCAGACTCAAGAATCCGTCCGAAGTTCTTAAAGAAGGCGACACTATCAACGTATTCATCAAGTCTATCGACAAGGAAAAGAAGAGAATCTCTCTCGGTTACAAGACCGAAGAAAACGATCCTTGGAATATCTTCCAGAAGAACTACAACATCGGCGATGTTGTAGACGCTACTATCGTTTCTCTCATGCCTTTCGGTGCATTTGCTGAAATTTTGCCTGATCTTGACGGTCTTATTCATATCAGCCAGATTTCCAACAAGCCTATCCCCAATCCTGCAAGTGTTCTTAAGATCGGCGATAAGGTAACTGTAAAGATTACTGCTGCCGATTTCGAAAAGAGAAGACTCAGCCTTTCTATCCGTGCACTTCTCGAAGACGAAGGCAAGGTTGACGAGGCAGAAGTTGTTGAAGCACCCGCAGAAGAAACTGCTGAATAATTTATAATAATCGGTTCACTTACCGCCCGACTTTATTACGAAGTCGGGCGGTTTTCTTTTTGTTGACGGAATTTAAAATTGTGGCAGTCATTTTGTTTACTTTTCGGAATAAATTTGATATAATATAATGAAATAATTTATAAAGGTGTATTTAATGGGAAACGGTTTCGTTTATATAGACGGTAAAACGCCTTATTTTCAAAGTGAACTTTTTAATAAATACGGTATAAAACACGCTTTTTTCACCCGAAAGGGCGGAGTGAGCGAGGGCGCGTTTGGAAGTCTTAATTTTGCCGAGGGAATAGGCGAAGTTAGGGATACGGAAGAAAACGTACTTGAAAATTACGCAATAGCCGCAAACGTGTTTGGTCTTGATAAGTCGGATATCTGCCGTACCTATCAAACTCATACCTCGAAAGTCGTTTTCGCCGACGAGAGTTTACGCGGTGTCGGTATAACCAAACCGAAATTCGATTACGGTGTGGACGGATTGGCGACGGTCGAAAAGGACCTGCTTCTTTCGGTACGCACCGCAGACTGCGTTCCTGTTTTGCTGTGCGACGTTGACAAAAAAGTATGCGCCGCTGTTCATGCGGGTTGGCGCGGAACGGTTGGCGGAATAACGAAAAACGCGGTCGAATTAATGGAAAAGCAGGGTGTCAAGCGCGAAAATATACTTGCCGCCATCGGTCCGTGTATAGGAAAATGCTGTTACGAGGTAGGGGCGGAATTGCGCGAGGAATTCGTGTCAAGAAACCTCGAATATTCGAATTTTTTTACCCCGAACGGCGAAAAGTTTATGCTTGATTTGAACCTTGCAAACAAGACGATATTGATTGAATCGGGAATAAAGCCCGAAAACATTTCGGTTGCGGAGATATGCACCAAGTGCAATGAAGATCTGTTCTTCTCGCATCGCCGAAGCGGTACTGTTCGCGGTACAATGAGCGCGTTTATTACGCTCTGACGCCGTAAATTCAAGGAGGTTAACATGGTAAAAGTATTTCATTGTGCAGATATACATTTAGATTCGCCCTTTTCGCTTTTTTCTCCGCGCGAGGCGGAAAAAAGACGTACCGAACTCCGCGCCGCATTTACTTCGGCGTTAATGTACGCGCGCGAAAAGAAAGCGGATATATTTATTATCAGCGGCGACCTTTTTGACGGCGAGTATGTCACTCGCGACACGCGTGAACTGCTTGTGCGCGAGTTTGCCAAATGCGGCGACATGAAGATATTTATCGCCCCCGGTAACCATGACCACCTTGGTGTCGGTTCGCCTTACGAAACTACCGAGTTCCCGAAGAACGTGCATATTTTCGGCGGAGAGCGCGAATGTGTACGTCTTGACGATTTGGGTGTTGATATTTACGGGTTCGGCTATACGTCGAAACAGTATCTTTCGTCACCTGTTTCGGGTTGGAACATACGCGATAAAGAACGTATAAATATTCTTGTTTGTCACGGCGATATGTACGGAATAAGTGATTCGACAGGGCCTATAAGCAAAAGGGATATCGGCGAATCGGGATTTGATTATATCGCTCTTGGGCATATCCATAAACCGACAGGACTCATGTGCGAAAACGGAGTTTATTATTCCTATTCCGGCTGTATCGAGGGCAGAAGTTTTGACGAACTCGGATACAGAGGCGCAATGTTCGGTACTGTTGAAAAGGGCAATGTCGATATGCAGTTAAAACGCTTTTCGAAATCGCGTTATGAAACTGTTTCAGTCGATATTACGGGAATAAGCGAAAAGATGGAGGCGCTTGACGTTATCCGTCAATCTATTCGTCAGTATACAGAAGATACCGCGTTAAGATTAACCTTAACGGGCGAACTGAAAAACGCGTTTGTTATACTTCCCAATGAGATCGGCAAGGGGTGCGAATACCCCTATTACATAGAAGTAATCGACGAAACGTATATCGCCCCCGAACTTGGCGAACTTGAAACAAGTAATACCTTAAAGGGTGTTTTTGTGCGCAAAATAATGTCGGAAATGGAAGACCTTGACCCGAAATCCGACGAGTACCGCGTACTGTCGCTTGCGCTTAAATACGGTATTGCCGCGCTTGATGACAGAAGTGTTGTCGATTATACAGGAGGTGAAAAGGCATGAATGTGACTATCGAGAAAATAGAGATAATTTCGTTCGGTAAACTGAAAAATGCCTCTGTAACCCCCGCGTCGGGCATAAATATCCTTTCTGCGCCTAACGAAAGCGGTAAATCTACACTTGCGGCGTTTATTAAGTTTGTGTTTTACGGCTATGCGGGAAGCAGAATGCAAACGCTTTCGGATAACGAAAAGAAACTTTATACGCCTTGGGACGGCGAGGTTTCGGAAGGAAGCGTAACGATAAAAGCCGATAATAACAGATATGTTGTACATAGACGTTGCATCGCTTCGGGCAAGGATATGGTCGAGGTTACTAACCGAAACACGGGCAGACCGGAATTTTTCGGAGAAGTACCGGGCGAAGTGTTTTTTGGCGTTTCGGAAGAAGTGTTTGTACGCACTCTTTTCTTCCGTCAACTTACCACCCCTCAAAGCAAGGATGACATTCTTGCCGACCGACTTAAAAATATCGCAATAAGCGCGGACGAGCAGGTCGGCACAAAAAAAGCGATCCAAAGGCTTAACGAGGCAAAAAACGAACTCAAAGGCAGACTCGGCAGCGGACTTATTCCCAAAGCGGAGAGGGAACGCGATGAGTTAGAGGAGTCTATCACCGCATCGGCGGATATCAGACGCGAGGTTACGCGTTTGGGCGGCGAGATTAAAAAACGCTTTGAAACCATATCCGATGCCGAAGAAAAACTCAAAGATCTTAATGAAGAACGCAGAAATATAGAAAAATATGAAGCATCGCTTCGTTTAAGAAACATTAACCGTTTAATACTTGAAGAAGAAAACGCACGTGCCGAATACGAAGCCGCGTCCGCAGGACTTAAAAAACGCGACGATGCCGCTTTCCGCGAACTTTTTGCGAAGAATACCGAATACGTTGCCGAATGCCGCGACTGCGATAAAATATCCTCGGCATTGAATGATGCAAAGCGTGAACGAGATGAACTGCTTTCGGATTTGAAGATCGAGGAATCCGATGCTAAAACCGCAGAAAAAATAATCAAATCATCTAAAAAGATAGCCAATATTCTGTTCGTTTCCGCCGCGATTTTGATAGTTTTCGGTATAATCGCGTCACTTGCGAGTGAAACGACAATGGGATTGGGAATCATCGTTGCCGTACTTGGCGTCATCTTGGGCGTTGTCGGCGCGGTTATGCTTACCAAACCGTCTAACTTTGCAAAAGATATCGGACTTTCGGGAATAAGCGAACTCGAAGACGTTATTGCGAATTTCCCGATGATACAAAAACAGTTAAAAGACGTAGAGGTCCGAATTAATTCGCTTAACGAATCGTTTGAAGAAAGCAGTGCCCGTTGTACGAAACTTAAGCGTGAACTTGATACGGGAATAGGCAATTATATCGACGTTTCGGACGAAAATTATTCCGAGCAACTTAACTATATTCTTTCGCGTTCTTCCGAAAGCGGAGAAAAACTTGCTATATGGCGCGCCAAGAAAGAAGATCTTGATAACGCTACAAAGGATATTGATATAGTCGCACTTACCGAGGAGGCAAAAGGCGCTATAACTCCCGAACGCGACCGCGCGAGAGTAGACAGGGAACTTAGTTTCTATAACTCGCAGTTTAATCAACTCAGCGATTTGAACCGCCGCGACGAACTTGAAATGACCGCGCTTGAAGCAAAAAGCGGTGACCCTGCCGCAATGGTAGGAAAGCGCGACTCGCTTAATGCACGTATTGATGATCTGACATTAAAATACAAAGGATACGAAACCGCAGTCCGTGTTATCGAAGAAGCGGCAGACTATATGAAAAGCATGGTTGCGCCGCGTATCGGTGAACGTGCGGACGAATATTTCTCTATTGCCACAGGCGGAAAATATTCCTCTCTTGAAGTCGATACCCGTATGTCGATGAGTTTCGGTGAAGATATCCGCAGAAACAGCGAGTATCTCTCGGCAGGTACGCGCGACAGCGCATATCTGTCGCTCAGACTTGCACTTGCCGATATGCTTTTCGGCGGATGCGGAGTTCCGATAATGCTCGACGATGCGTTTGGCAGAATTGACGATGTGCGTTTACGTATGATGTCGAGTGCGCTTAACGAGGCTGCGAAAAAACATCAGATATTCATTATGACTCACGGCAACCGCGAAAAAGACGCGTTTGACGATTTGGATATTACTTATAACGAGATATCTATAAAGACCGAACAGGAGTAACTTAATGGCTGTAAGGCTTACCGAATCGACCCCTATAAAATATATAAAAGGAATAGGCGAAGCAAGAGGAGCCGCTTTTTCACGGCTTGGCGTTGAAACCGCAGGCGACCTTCTTGCTTTTTATCCTCGCACCTACGAGGAGAGGGGTAAGGTCGTATCGGTTGCCGATGCGCTTGACGGCGAACTTTGTTCGGTGGAAATAACCGTCCGCGAAACCTCAAAATTTAAGCAGATACGAGGTAAATTAAGTGTGTTTCGTTCGATAGTGGAAGACGAAAGTTGTGTAATGGAACTTGTCTTTTTCAACATGCCGTTTATGGCAAAGGCACTTACAAAGGGACGCCGTTTCCGTGCGTACGGCAGAATGAAAATCGGACTTTACGGCAGAGAAATGGTTTCTCCGAAATTAGAGCCGATAACCGACGGTTCTTTATTGCCGTATTATGTGCCTATCTATCGAATATCTCCGCCTCTTACACAAAAGGCGATATATTCTGCGGTTAATGAGGTGTTACCGCTTTGCGACACGCTGACCGAACTTTTGCCCGAATCGGTCAGGGTTGCTCATAATCTGATGCCGCGCTCAACGGCGGTAAGGGTCATGCACAGACCTGTTGATACCGATTCGCTTAAAAAGGCAAGGCGAACTCTTGCTATTGCCGAAATTGCGATTTTCCGTCTTGCGCTTTCGGGTATGCGTTCAAACGTAAGGCGCGAAAAGGCGTTTTCGTTGGGTTTGAAAAACACGGGCGTCAAGCATTATTTCGAGCAGATGCCGTTTGAACTTACAAACGCTCAAAAGAATGCGGTTAAAGAGATATTCGACGACATGAACAAAGAAACGCCCATGGCTCGTCTGCTTCAGGGCGACGTCGGCAGCGGTAAAACCGCGGTTGCGGCGGCGGCAATATATCTTTGTGTAAAAAACGGTTTCCAGGCGTGTTTAATGGCGCCTACCGAAATACTCGCATCACAGCATAAAAAAACATTGGATAAATTCCTGTCCCCGTTTGGGATAAAGACCGAATTGCTTGTTTCGGGACTTCCTGCCGCCGAAAAAAGACGTGTAAGGCAGGGACTTGCCGACGGAAGTATTGATGTTGCCGTCGGAACTCACGCGCTTATTACCGACAAGACAGAGTTTTATAACTGTGCACTTGCGGTGGCTGACGAACAGCACCGTTTCGGTGTAAAACAGCGAAAAGCGTTGCTTGATAAAAGCGAACGCGACGGCAGACGTGCTCATATGCTTGTCATGTCCGCAACACCTATTCCGAGGTCGCTTTCGCTTATCATTTTCGGAGATTTGGACGTTTCTCTGCTTGACGAACTGCCCCCCGGCAGACAGAAAATAGAAACTAAAGTTGTAACAAAAGACGATTCGGATAAGGTTTATTCCTTTATCCGTAAAGAAATAGCCGCAGGAGGCAGGGCGTATATCGTATGTCCTCTGATTGAGGAGGGCGAAGCCGAAACCGAAACCGAAACCGACAGACGCGCGGCGGAAAGTTATTTCGTATCCCTTTCTTCAGGTGCATTAAAGGGTATACCCATGGGACTTCTGCACGGCAGAATGAAACCTGCCGAGAAAGCAAAAGTCATGGCAGAGTTCGCTTCGGGCGAAAAGCAAATTTTAGTTGCGACTACCGTTATAGAGGTCGGCGTTGACGTTCCCGAAGCGACGGTAATGGTAATAGAAAACGCAGAGTGTTTCGGTTTATCGCAATTGCATCAACTTCGCGGACGTATCGGGCGCGGCAACCGCCGTTCGGTATGTGTACTCGTGCGCGGCGGAGAAAGTGACGGCAGCGCAGACCGATTGGCAATAATGCGCGACACCTCGGACGGTTTTAAGGTGGCGGAAGCCGACCTCTTGATGCGCGGTCCGGGTGATTTCTTCGGCGAACGCCAAAGCGGTGAATTTTCGTTTGCTTGTGCCTCTATCGGTGATATTTCGCTTCTTTCCGAAACCGATTCGATCGTTAAGTCTATACTGTCAAATCGCGAATCACCCGAATATACCGCTATAATAAATGCGGCTAACGCATTCCTTGAAAGGAAAGGCGACGGCAAAACCGTCAACTGATGTAATGAAAATAGGAAATCTTGAATTTACTCACGGCTTGTTTCTTGCGCCTATGGCAGGGATAACCGACCATGCGTTTCGCGCGGTTTGCGTATCCTGCGGTGCGGAATGTGTAACAAGCGAACTTATAAGCGCAAAGGGAGCGACGTACGGCGATAAAAAAACTGCGCAACTTGCAAAGTTATACGAAGACGAGCCGATATCCGCTATTCAAATATTCGGCAACGACCCCGATATAATGGCAAATGCCGCACAACTGATGATGCAGTTTTCGCCGAAATACATTGATATAAATATGGGGTGTCCCGTACCGAAACTTGTAAAGAACGGCGAAGGAAGTGCGCTTATGCGTAATCCCGAGCTTTGCGAGAAGATAGTTTCGGCGGTTGTACATGCGGTAGACGTCCCCGTGACCGCTAAATTCCGTAAAAGTTGCGATGACGAAAATCCGCTATCGGCCATTGAGGTTGCACTTGCATGCGAAAGCGGCGGTGCGAGTGCGGTTTTCGTTCACGGAAGAACGCGTTGCCAGATGTATTCGGGTTATGCCGACAGGGAGATAATAAAAAAGGTAAAAGAAAGCGTAAAAATCCCTGTTATCGGAAACGGTGATGTAGCATCTTACGACGATTTTGTTTCTATGAAAGAAGAAACAAATTGTGACGGTGTTATGATCGGCAGAGGCGCTTACGGTTCGCCTTGGGTGTTTTCCGAGATCGTTGCCAAGTTGCGCGGCGAGGATTACAAAGAACCCGATAATGCTTCGAAAAGAGAAATGCTTCTGCGTCAATTAGATACCGTTATTGCCGAAAAGGGACTAAACGGCATACGTGAATTCAGGCACCATATATTGCAATACTGCAAAGGTTTTTCGGGTTCGGCGAAGATGAGAAAGAATATCTCGCTTATTTCTACCAAACAAGCGGCGGTTGACGCGATAAATACTATTTTTGAATAAGACGTTTCGTTTAAATATACATGCTATTGACTTTTTCGGTTGATTGTGTAATAATAAACTTTGTATAAGTGTTTTTGATAAAGGAAAGTAAGTTTTTATGTTTTTTTCCGACATTCATATGCACATACTGTATAAAACCGATGACGGTCCGAAAACGCGCGAGGAAATGTTTAAAATGGCAGATGTCGCATATAAAAACGGCATCAGACTTATTTGTGCCACGCCGCATTTTTGTCCTGAGTTTTTTGGTGACAACCGCGAAAGTTCGGCACATGCTTTTGAGGTATTAAAAGAATACTGCAAAGAAAAATATCCCGATTTGAAACTGTATTTAGGCAACGAACTTTATTACATGCATGAAGGTGTTTCATGGTTGAAGAGCGGGGTTTGCCGCACTATGGGCAGGTCTCGTTATGTTCTTGTCGAGTTTGACGTTAACGATTCGGAGAACGCTATTGCCGAAGGCATAGACAGGCTTTTGAATTCGGGCTATATTCCGATAATAGCACATGCCGAACGTTACCGAAAATTAAGTTTCGGTCGGCTTTGGGCGCTTCGTCAAAACGGCGCACTTGTTCAGGTTAATGCGCAATCGTTTAAAAACGACTTTTTTATGTTGGGTGTAAAAACTCGGTTGAAAGTCATGCTTTCTGAAAATATGGTGGATTTCGTATCAAGTGATGCACACGGTTCGGTTCGCCGTCCGCCTGAAATGAACTTTGCATACGATTATTTGGTAAAAAAATACGACAGCGAATATGCAGAAAGGCTCTGTCGCAGTAATGCAGAAAAATTGCTTTTTGCTGATATGAGCGAGGAGGAAAAGTAATGGAAAAAATTACTATCAAAACAATCTCGTTAAAAGACCTTTGGAATATTCTTCGCGGATGCTATCTTTTTGTACTTGTGGCAGCAGTACTTGTCACAACTTTGATGTATGTGAGAGCAAAGATAAATTACAGTCCTATGTATTCGTCTTCCGGAACGCTGTATCTTATAAGCAAAAACGAAGGCGCCGAGGAGTCGAAAAACGAGTGGACGGTTGACTATACTCTTGCTAACGTTGTGGTATCGGATACAATATATGTACTTCAAAGCCGTACTGTTTTAAATGCGGTCGGCGAAGAGGTCGGTATTAAAAACGGTTACAATGCTCTAAAATCGAACATTACCATAACTCATCCGGAGGATACGCGTGTTCTTGAAATAACCGCCAAAGCGTCCTCTCCCGAAATGGCAAAAAAGATTGTTGACGCGCTTTCGGTAATAGGCCCTGTCGAGGCGAATAACGTACTTCGTTACGACCGTATTCAGGTCTACGAAGAGGGCACATACAGTAATTGGGCGATAAATCAGGTCAGCATAACGAGTTATCTTACCTACGGTTTACTTGCGGGTGTATTGGTGTACGTTGTATTCCTTGGTATGTTCCTGTTCGACAACTATATTCATACCGAAGAGGATATCGAACGTTATCTCGGTATAAGTATCATAGGCGATATTCCCGATGCCGAGGCACCCAAGAAAAAGAACAAGTATGCCCGATATAAAAAACGCAATAATAAGACTTATTATGCGTCAAACCGAACTCCCTACGGTGCTTACACAAATCTCGACGGAAAGAAGGAGTAAATATGGAACCGATTCAACTTAAATTACCCGGCGACAACGACTTCTTTACCGAAGAAGCATATAAAGTGTTGCGTACAAATATTCAGTTCTGCGGTCAGGACGTAAGAGTTATCGGAATCACGAGTTGCAACGAAAATGACGGTAAAACAACCGTTGCGCTTCATGTTGCAAAAAGTTTCGCGGAACTTGACAAGCGTGTTTTGCTTATTGACGCCGATATGCGTAAATCGGTTATGGCAGGCAGAAACACTACGGCACAGATGGCAAGTGGCTTGAGCGAAGTGCTTACAGGTATGTGCCCGATATCCGAATGTCTTTATCCCGTGATGAACAGCAAGATGCATATACTTTTTTCGGGACAGTATCCCCCCAACCCCGTTGAATTGCTAAGCGGCAAGTATTTTGGGGCGCTTATTGCCGAATGCCGTAAAGTTTACGACTATATTATTATTGATACACCGCCTCTCGGTCAGGTTATAGATGCGGCAGTCGTTGCCGAAAAATGCGACGGTATGGCAATGGTTATAGGTAGTTCGAAGGTGCATTACCGAATGGCGCAAGAGGTTGTTGAGCAGATTCAAAAGAGCGGATGTAAGATGCTTGGTATTATCCGTAACAACCGCAAACAGAACAATAAAAAATATTATTACCGTAAGTATTACCGTCATGATGCGCCTAAGATGAAGAAGTACTAATTAAAAACCGTTTCGAGCGAAAATTTTCGTTCGAAACGGTTTGTTGTTTGTTGAAAATTGTTTGATTTTTAGGCGCGATTTGTTGACATTTCGGCGCTACGGCGTTATAATATCAAATTAATAAGAAGTGTGTCGGAAAGGGGGATCTTGGTATGGTAAAAGACCGTTTGGGTAATGTTGTCGCGTCAGACAGCAAACAGGATAAAACCCTATCTTTTCTTTATGAAACTGCAATCGGGAAAATGATTAATAAATTGCTGGTACGCAAATTTGTTTCGAATCTCGGCAGAATGTATATGGAATCGTTTCTCTCGAAAAGACGCATCGGTAAACTTATAAAATCGTATAATATAGACATGGCCGATTATGAAACTCGGGAGTTTTCGTCTTTTAATGACTTTTTTACACGCAAACTTGCACCCGATAAACGAAAAATTGACATGGACTCGAACGCGGTGATATCTCCTGCCGATTCAAAACTAACGGTTTATGATATAGACGAGGATAGCATTTACCGCATAAAAGGCTGTGATTACAGTATACAAACGCTGCTCGGCGGTGACAGCCAACTTGCAAAAGAGTTTTTGGGCGGACAATGTTTTGTTTATCGCTTGACGGTCGATAACTATCACCGTTACTGTTATCCCGACGGCGGAACGGAACATAGTCACCGTTTTATTCCGGGAGTATATCATACTGTCAATCCCATAGCAACAACTAAAATAGATGTTTACGGAAAAAATTGCCGTGAATTGACTTTGCTTGATACAGATAATTTCGGCAGGGTTGCCTATATTGAAGTAGGCGCGATGATGGTAGGGCGAATAAATAATAACCATGAAATCTCGCGTTTCGAACGCGGAACCGAAAAGGGATATTTCTCTTTCGGCGGCTCGACGATAATTATTTTATACAAAAAAGATACCGTTATTGCCGATAACGATATTATAAAAAACAGCGCATCTGAAATTGAGACCACCGTACGCTACGGCGAACGTGTCGGAAGACGAGGAGAATAACAATGGAAAGAAAGAATCTTGCATCGGGAAAACATGTAGAAATAACCAATCTTGTACCGATAGAGAACAGTTATGCATCGATCGAAAAGGGCAGAAAGGATATTCTGACCAACGGCGTTATAGGCGATCCTGCATCTTGTTATAGCGGAGATTGGGTGCATTTTTACCGCGGAATGGGCAGAAGTCTTACTATTGATCTTGGCGGCATTTTTGCTGTAAACGGATTCAGTATCGGTTTTATCCACGACAAAAAAATGGGCATATATTGCCCCGAAAACGTTAGATTTTATCTGTCGGAGGACGGAATCGAGTATTATGAGGTTGCAGTCGTTGACTCGCCGTATCCTGCTTCTTTTGATATGCAGATACGCGCGGTGTATTCTGCAAATCTCGAAAAAGTTTATCGCGCAAGATTTGCACGACTTGATTTTAATGTAGAAGTAAACGTTTTCTGCGATGAATTTTGCGTACTTGGCGGCGAAAGCGACGGGTTCGAATACAAACCGTCGGGTAAAAAGCCTGTAGATGTAAATAAGGGTTGCTATGCCGACCGCAATTCGCTTGACGGTGTTCACGATATTCCTTTGCTTTATTTCGGCTATTATCCCGAAGATGAACGCGTTGCGAAATTGAGAAAAGAGGATTTTCTTCCCTATATCGCGTATCTTGACCGCGAAGGAAACCCGATAGATACAATGTTTGACGCATTGATGTTCCTCACAGTTATGGGAAGATGCCCCTCGGGCGGTTCTTTGGGATATCACGGTCCCCGTTCTATCCTTTCCGACTGGGAATATATTCTCAACGAGTTGTTTACCGACGGTCAGAACCTCAAAGCGCTTGATGAGGCTGTTGCCGATGTAAAAGAAAAACTCGGATTAGATGCAAATTATAAACTTAAATTTTATCTTACCGCGCCCGTTCCGAAGATATCTAATGAACCGTTCGGTGATATGGACGGTGACGGTATCGAAGAAAAGATACTCTCTACTCAAGACTGTATAGATGCGTACGCTTGGTTTGTTGATCAAGCAACTCGTCGTTACGAGGCAGAACATTTTGAAAATATACTTCTTGACGGTTGGTTCTGGAATAACGAATCGGCATCTCGCGCCGACCGCGACGATGAAGAAGTTTTTGCCACGGGCTGTATGAACGAAATTCATAAACGCGGACATAAATGTATATTTATCCCGTATTTCCAAGCAGGCGGCTGTGAAAAAACCGATAAGATCGGATTCGACTGCACTACAATGCAACCCGGCCTTTCGTTCCAGGAAGTTCTCGCGCGTGACCCTCAGGGCATGATGAAAGACATGACCTATTTGTGTAAAAAGTACGGTTTCGGTGTGGAACTCGAAATACATCACGGTGTAAAGAACGAGGAAACAAAACTAAAATACGGACAACTGTTTGATGAATACCTTATCGGTTGTATTCGTAACGGCATGATGACCGATACCATACACACCTATTATCAGGTGGCAGGTCCGGGCGTGTTCCATTTTTGCGCTTATTCAAAGGACAATTATCAACGCGCAATTTATGATAAACTTTATAAATTTATAAGAGGTACTCTTACCGAAGCAGAGGTAAGAGCCGAAGTGACAGGTAGTATCGAGCACGAATCCGAACCCGAACCGGCGAAAATAGAAGAAACGGTTAATGTAGAAACGGTTGCCGAAGAAATTGCGGTTGAAATAGCAGAAGAAGTATCTGCAGAAACCGCCGAATCTGTCGAAGCAATAACAGAAGAAACTATAGAAATTCCGGTAGATGCCGACCCCGCAGAAGAAATCGAATTTGAATTCGAAACAGAAGACGAACCTTTTAAAAAGGTTGATTTCAAGAACATCGACTACAAGAAAATGGCGCTTATCGGTGCAGGTATAGCGGCAACGGTTGGTCTTGTGTATCTTATTTGCAAGGGCAAAAAGGATAACAAATAAATAAACAAAAAAGTCCCAATATTTGGGACTTTTTGTTTTGGGAACTTTTTGGGAAACTGTCTGTCATATTAAGACGCAAAACAAGCGGTGAAAAGAGTAATCAGCGAAATGAATATCGACGAACCTATAACTCCTTTAATAAATCCGTGTATAAATCCGTCGCGATCATTTACCGCTCTTTTCGTTAATGCTACAAGTTCTCTCATTTGATTTATCCTCCTTTGGTTTAATGCACTTTCTTTATCTTACGAGTTTATTATAACTAAACAGGTGTACAATAATCGGTACATTAAACCTTTTTCGAATAAAAAATACCGTTGCACAAAACAACGGTATTTTTGATACCCGTTAAGGATATCGGTCAAGTGAAAATTGCATCTGCAATAAAACTTTACCGCATCGGCAGAAGGAGGTTAGAGGAAACTGCCGTTATGCGGTAAAGAAGTTCGAGAGAAAATCTAAATCACATTATGACAATCCAATGATTCCGTCTGTCGGATAGGGTAACGATATAAGAAACCCTATGGGAAAAGTTTACTATCTAAAATAGTTTCACTTCTTGGAAAACAATAGTTTTCCGTGTCATATTACAGGTCATCGGCATCCTGAATAGGCTTTAGTCTACCATCCAATGGGACACCCGTGTAACTTCCCAACACATCTGAATTCATTTCGGGTACCATATTGTTTAAACCAAATAGGTCCGTAACGAGATTGGTGGGATAGTTGCCGTTTTGTGCATGTGGGTGCGGATAATAATATCGGTCTACATCATTGATGCCTTTGGGAAACCTGTATCTTCTTCGTTTTCCCATTGTTGATGCTCCTGTCTGAACGAATCTCTTTCGTTCGATGTTATTATTGCCGATGAATAAGATTTAATACGTTAAGTTCGGTTGACAAATTAAGGAAAATATTTTACAATAAAATCAGAAAACGATAAGGATGTGGAAGTCATAAGAATTATAGGAATAGATTACGGAGATGCGCGTGTCGGAATAGCCACAAGCGACGAAACGGGTTTTCTTGCGAGTGCAAACTGCACGATAAATGTGACAGGTATGCGCGATGCCTGTAAAAAAGTAACCGAAAAAATAAAAGAGTTGGGCGGAACTAAAATCGTTTTGGGACTTCCTAAAAATATGGACGGAAGCGAATCTTTCCGTGCTGATAAGTCGAGAGCGTTTGCCGAGATGATAACCGCATCGACAAATTTAGAGGTGGTTTTCGTTGACGAAAGACTTTCCACCGTTGAGGCGTATACTTATATGAATATAACCGATTTCAACGGCAAAAAACGTCGCGACGTTGTTGATGCGCTCTCCGCACAGATAATATTGCAATCGTATTTGGATTCGGAAAAAGATAAGAAATAATAGCATCAAGAAAAAACAAAAAGACGGATTTCCGTCTTTTTGTTTTGAGTTCATTCTTAGAAAATTCCTTTATTATATTTTATCATCGCAAAGAGACTTAACCCAAGTCCTACTATAATGCAAACGATCAAAATGACCGAGCCGATTAGTGTGAACAGGTTATTGTCTAACAGTTCTGTCGCATAGGATAAACCGCCAAATATGACCAAAGCGGCACCGATAATGATCGTACCGAGTCCAACCATTTTTCCAAACGGAATTATATTTTCTTCGGTAATTCGTCTTCTGTGATACCAATGTATTGATGATATTCTACCCTTTGTATTGAAAATGCCAAGTACTATACAAATAATACCTATGATTATCGGCACGATGTACGAATGCATAAATGACCTCCGTAAACATTCTGACTATTGTGGTAATTACAATCAAAAAAACCTCTCTTGCTTTGGTAGACAAAAGAGGTCGTTTTGTGGTCTGAGTGAGAGGATTTGAACCTCCGGCCTCTTGGTCCCGAACCAAGCGCTCTACCAAACTGAGCCACACCCAGATATTTGATTGTTAATTATAATTTTTGCGTTCGAACCAAGCGCTCTTCCTGTTGTAACTAAGGCTCTGTCTACGTTCGCATAGCTCACTTGCCAATCGCCAAGTTACTGCCACTCAGAACGTCTTACTGCATCCGCCACAGGCGGCGTGCGCCGTTCTTCCCCAAACTGAGCCACACCCAGATATTTGATTGTTTGCGCAAATCGCAGACGTTATTATACTACAAATACATTCGATTGTCAACATCTTATTTTTCAATATTTGGTTTGAATACTGCACAACCTCGCCTATTGACAAATCGGGTTCTCGGTGTTAAAATATTAAAAATGAATTGTTCACAAATTCTATTTTATTTTAAACACGAAAGGATGTAAAAATCATGGGAAAATTCGTAGTAAAAGAAACAGCAACCGGTTTCAAATTCGATCTTAAGGCAGGTAACGGCGAAGTTATTGCTACCTCGGAAGTTTACAACACCAAGGCTGCTTGTCTTAACGGTATCGAAAGCGTTAAGAACAACTGTGTCGGCGAAATCGAAGACCAGACCGTTGAACCTATTGAAACAGTTAAACATCCGAAGTTCGAAATTTACGAAGATAAGGCCGGAGAATTCCGTTTCCGTCTTAAAGCAAAAAATGGCGAAGTGATCGCTGTATCCGAAGGCTACAAGGCTAAGACAGGCTGCGAAAACGGCATCAACAGCGTTAAAAAGAACGCTCCCGATGCTGAAATCGAATACGCTGAATAATCTTGTTTGACCACTGACACGCCCCATTTTGCCCAAAAAACAAAATGGGGCGGTTGAATTTCAGGTAAATTTCTTTAAATTTGAAAATAATGCCATTCCGAGGTAAAATATAGATAATTATTAAATTTTAGGAGGGGCTGTTATGCCACGCAAAAAAGCCGTTCCCATATCAACCTCCAAGTTGGAGTTGGATTATAAAAAATTCGGAGATATGCTTCGCACAAAGATAAAAGCCAAAGGATATACTCAGGCTGTCTTTGCAGAAGCGATTGGCGTTTCCTATTCTTCTATGATGGCGATTCTTCAGGGCAAACGTCATATATATATGCACACCTATGTTAAAATACTTGATGTTTTGGGAATGACCGATGACATTCTTTTTAGTGTGTCCGAAAAAAGTGACACTAAAAAGAGTTGAAAATGTCCAAGGGGGATATTTAATGGAACTGTTGTTTAAACGCGGCAAGGCAAGACGACTGATACTGATTCTTTTTGATGTATTAAGTTTTTTGCTCATTAACTTCTCATATTATTACGCGACCCGTGTGTTTGCCACTTCGCCCACATACAGTATTAATACGTATTTATATAACACCGTTATACTCTTACTTTCTATATTTGTTTTCAGAGGAGTATTTAGGGTTTATTCTAATGTTTGGCGTTACACGAGCACAAGAGCGTATTTGAGTCTTATAATTGCCGACGTATGCGCTGCTATCGTTTCGATATTGCTATCTCGCGCATTTTTATTATATTTTGGCATCTGGCACTTTATAAACGTAGCGTCGCTTACGGCGCTGTTGACTATAACTTCTCGTTATGTTTACCGTCTTATTTATAAACACCGCAACGTTGCCGATCCCGAAGAAGGACCCTGTATCAACGTCGCTATTGTCGGTGCAGGTCAGTTGGGCGTTCTTCTTGCAAGTGATCTTACGAATAACCGTCGTTCGGTGTATAGACCTGTTTTCTTTATTGATAAGGACAAAAGCAAAGTCGGTTCGCGTGTTTACGGGCTTCCCGTATATTACGAGGACACAAATGTTTTTGAACAAATAAAACGCGATTCTATCAGCGAAATATTCATCGCGCTTGGTAATCTGACAAGTGAAGAGGCAACTCGTATATACGATTTTTACAGTTTAAGCGGCTGTAAGATAAAGATATACGACATTCCTGTACGCGATACGGACGGTCACGGTCATGCAAAGCCTACGATACGTGAATTCCAGATAGAGGACCTTCTTTTCCGCGAACCGGTTAACGTTGCGGAAAAAGAGGATTTGAAGTACTATTCGGGCAAAACCGTTCTTGTTACGGGCGGCGGCGGTTCGATAGGCAGCGAACTTTGCCGTCAGATCGCAAAATGTAATCCTAAAAAACTTGTAATTTTCGATATTTACGAAAACAACGCTTACGAAATCCAGCAACAACTTACGCGCACCTACGGTGCGGCATTGGATTTTGCCGTTGAGATAGGCTCGGTGCGTGACAGAACACGTTTGGACTGTATTTTTGCAAATTACCGTCCCGACGTGGTGTTCCATGCCGCCGCACACAAGCATGTTCCGCTTATGGAACAAAGCGGTTGCGAGGCAATAAAAAATAACGTAATAGGCACATATAATACTGCCGATCTGGCTGAAAAATACGGTGTAAAGAAGTTTATTCTCATATCTACCGATAAAGCGGTTAATCCCACTAACATCATGGGCGCATCGAAGCGTGTTTGCGAAATGATCGTTCAATGCCGTACCGACAGCAAAACCTCGTTTGCCGCAGTTAGGTTCGGTAACGTTCTTGGTTCTAACGGCTCGGTAATCCCGTTGTTCAAGCAACAGATCGCATCGGGCGGTCCTATAACAATAACCGATAAACGCATTATACGTTATTTTATGACGATTCCCGAAGCAAGTCAACTTGTTATGGAAGCAGGTGCGATGGCAGAAAAAGGCGAACTTTTTGTGCTTGATATGGGTAAACCTGTTCGTATTTATGACCTTGCGCGTAATATGATAAGACTTTCGGGATTCGAGCCCGAGGTCGATATAAAAATTGAGGAAATCGGTCTTCGCCCCGGCGAAAAACTTTATGAGGAATTACTTATGAAGACCGAAACGCTTGATAAAACCGATAACAATATGATTTTTATCGAGCGTGATGCTCCTTTGACCCGCGATGAGGTTGAGCGCCGTCTTAAAATACTTACCGACGCTGTTGAGAAATCCAACACCGTACTCGGCTCTGAACTTATTAAATCGGCTATTGCCGAGGTTGTGCCAACCTTCCGCGACCCTGCGGTGATTAACAGTCAAGCCGCAACGTCGGACGAAATGAAACAAGTGAAAAATTAACACAAAAAGAGGTTGTCGTAAAGACAACCTCTTTTAAAATTATTTACTAAGTACCGTGAATTTCTTATATAGCGCTTTTACGATGAAAAACGATGCCAATGCAGAAACTATGCCGACAACGATGCCGCCCAAAATATCGGTGGGGAAGTGAACGTAAAGATAAAGTCTTGAGAACGCTATAAGCGTTGCAAAAACAATAGCGGAAATGCCAAACCATTTTTTGTTATAAGCAAAAACGGCACAGGCGGCGGCGAAAGAAGCCGAAGTGTGTCCCGACGGGAACGAAAAATCGTGAGGCGAATCAATTATAAGTGAAATGCCTTCTCTCAAATCGTACGGTCGGACACGTGCGATAAGCGGTTTTAATGTAATATTGCAAACGATAAGGTTTATAAGCAAAGCAAGACAAACGGTAATGCCGATTTTACGTGTTTTTGGAAATATGGTAAGCGCCAATCCTAAAACGATCCAAAACCAACCGCCGTTGCCGAAAAAGGTGATAAACTTCATAGCCGCATCCATGAATGCGCTGCTGAAGGTTTCACGGATAAAATCAAGTATTACGTATTCGAATTCCATAATATATCCTTTTTTGATTTATTGGATATAATTCTATCATAGATGTCAAAAGATGTCAATGAAACTATTTTATATTAAGGATTTTTGAAAAGAGAGCGCTCTGAGGAAAACTTTTTTTAAAAAGTTTTCCTCAGAGCGCGGAGAAACTCGTTCTTTACGTGCTTGAAAAAAGGAACAAAAAGGACAAAAAACAAGTTTCTATTTTTTAATCATGAAACTTGTTTCTTTTATAAGGAATTTTATTTTTATTGTATTTTCAAGCACTTTCCCCAAAATCTTCGACTGCCCTACATTTGTAGGGCGACGCTCGATTTTGTGAAAAAATAACTTCGTTTCTCTCACTCTGATTCTCGTTACTTATTTCGTAATACACAATTTCACGACCAACTCGTTTTCCGTTTCCTCTTTTTGCCAAACGGCGTTGTAACCCGAACTGTGAAGCAGTTTTACCGCTTTGTCGATAGTGTTATACAGCGGTCGCATATCACCTATCGTGCCTTTTATTAAGGGCTTTTTCTTTTTTGCTTTTTTTGGTGTAGGCTCGGGCTGACGGCAGGTAAGGAACTCTTCTATAAGCCTTTCGGTTTCGGGCGCGGACAATTTTTCGTTGATTATTTTAGAAATCATCGGCAAACGCTCTTGCTCGGCATTAATACGTACCAACGCTCTGCAATGCCGTTCGGAAAAATTATGTTCTACCGCGATTAATCGCTCTCGCTCGGACAGACGAAGCAGTCGCAGTTTGTTAGAGAGTGTGGATTGCGATATTGCAAGAGCGTGTGCAAGTTCGCTCTGCGGCATTTCGGTCATCAGCATAAGGGTTTGCATCGCCAATGCTTCCTCAAAATAAGACAAATCGCTTCTTTGCAGATTCTCGACAAGTGCCATCATTGCGCTTCCTTGGCGGTCGATCTCAAAAACGGTGCAGGGGATTTGTGTCAGTCCTGCCATTTTAGAGGCGCGCCAACGGCGTTCTCCTGCGATGATTTCGTATTTTGCGTTGCTTTTCGGCATTGGGTAGGGAAGCGACTCTATCTTTTTCACCGCCACGGGTTGTATTAATCCGTACGTTTTAATGCTTATAGATAGCGCCTGAAGTTCCTCTTTGTCGAAACTGCGTCGCGGCTGTAACGGATTTGGCGCAAGTTCGTCCACGTTAATCATGACCGTTTTATCTTTCTTTACCGCATTTAAAACTGCCGAAAAATCCATACATTTCTCCCTAAAACAAAGAATCTGCCATTATAATAGCAGATTCTCGTGTCTTATTTTGTTATAATGCGTTATCTGAATGATTTTTTCTGATAAAAATATTTAACGCCCTCGATTTCGGTTATTTCACCTAACGAATAAAAACCGTTTTCGTCGTAAACTCTGAACAGATCGCCGACTTCGCCGTGTATCGTCCGAAGTTTGCCTAACTTTATCTTCTCGCCGTGAGAATAAAGTCGGTTGAAAAATGCGTCCATTCTTGCTTCGGGTAGATGCATGAACATATTTTCAACAGGGATGAGGTGTGAAAGTATTTCATCAACACTCATGTCGTTGAGGTCGTCGAAAACTATCGCATCTTCGCGCTTGAAAACACCGACCTCGGTACGCGAAAGCGAACTCATACAGGCACCGCAACCTAACTTCTCGCCGATATCGGCGCAAAGTGTGCGAATATATGTACCGCGAGAACATTTCACATCAAGGTAAAAACCGTCTTCTCGCTTTATGGGTTCGCAAGAATAGATATTTACCTTTCTCGCCTTGCGTTCGATAGTAACGCCCTCTCGTGCAAGGTCTAATAACTTAACGCCGCCGACCTTTAATGCCGAGTACATGGGCGGAGTTTGCATTATTTCGCCCTCGAAAGACTTTGCGACCTCTGCAAACTGCTTAAAATCGGGTAAACTTCCGCTGTATTCGCTTAATACTTCGCCGGTAGTATCTTCGGTCGTCGTGGTTTTTCCTAACTGTATACCCGCAAAATAACGCTTGTCGTGCTCGACAAGAAATTCACTCGCCTTTACTGCCGAGCCTATCATTATCGGCAATACGCCCGATGCCATAGGGTCGAGAGTTCCGCAATGGCCGATTTTGCGTTGCTTTAACAGATAACGAAGTTTGGAAATGCAGTTGTGCGAGGTTATTCCGCTCGGCTTGTCGATTATAATAATTCCGCTCGGTGTGTTCATGGCGCTATCTCCGAAAAGAGATTTCTTACTATCTCGACCGCGTCGTTAAAACTTCCGCCGTAGGAAAATCCTGCCGCGTGGTAGTGACCGCCGCCGCCATAGCGTTTTGCAAGTTCCGCAACGTCAATATCGGCGTTTGAGCGCATGGAGATCTTTACCGAACCGGATTTTTGGCGAATTACCGCCGAAGCGAGTACACCTGCGATTTCGCGAGGGATAGAATTAATGCAGTCAAAATCCATTTCGTTCGCACCGCATTTTTGGACTTCTTCGGGTGTGATCGCAACGATCGCAAATTTGCCGTCACAAAGAAGTTCAAGATTTTGGTACGCTGTTTTTGTTAAATTTACTTGCGGTTGTGTCTTGCTTTCGAAAAGGCGTCTGTTGATTTCGGCAAAATCAATACCTTTTTCTAAACATTTAGCCGCCATGATATGTGTTTCGGGCTTGGTCGCATCGTAACGGAAACCGCCGCTGTCGGAAGAAATTGCAGTATATAAACATTCTGCAATATCCTTGTCGATATCAACGCAAAGTTCTTCCATTATCATGAAAATTATCTCGCCGCACGCGATTCTGTCGCTCATAACAAGCAATTTATTACAATCGGCAGTATTGACTTTGTGGTGGTCGACAGATAACGCAAACGACGTGTTCTTTGCGTTCCCTAACATCTTAGGTCCTGCTACATCGACACTTACAAGCGTGTAGTTATTTGTATCTTCGGGCTCGTCTGCAAGAAAAACACCGTCGGTAGGAAGAAAATCAAGTTTTTCGGGAATACCGTCTACCGAAAATATATTAGCCTTCTTGCCTAATTTGCGCAGAATAAGCGCAAGTGCTAATGCCGAGCCTATTGTGTCGCCGTCGGGCGATGCATGGGTATATATGAGGTAGCCGTCGCACTCCGTTAGGAATGCGGCGGCTTGTTTAATGGATATAAGTTCCATATTTTAACCTTCAATATCTTTGAGTATTTGGGAGATGCTCATAGCGCGTTCGGCGTTGTTGTCGCGAACGAAGGTCAACTTAGGTGTGATACGCAGATTAAGTCTTTTTGCAAGTTCACTGCGAATAAATCCACTTGCCGAAACAAGTCCTTTTTGCACACCCTCATCGTTGCCCAAAACGCTGTAAAATATCCTTGCGGTACTAAGGTCGGGGGATACGTTCGCACCGACTATGCTGACGAATGCGCCCGATACCCGAGGGTCCTTGACCTCCCTTATTATTGCGGCAAGTTCAAGACAAACCGCATTGTTTAATTTATCCTGCCTGTGTCCGGCCATTAACGCTCGATCTCCTCCATAATATAGGCTTCGAGAATATCACCAATCTTGATATCGTTGAACTTTTCAAGACCGATACCGCATTCGAAGGACTGAAGAACTTCTCTTGCATCGTCCTTGAAACGTTTGAGGGACGCGATCTTGTCTTCGTAAATAACGATACCGTCACGTACAACACGTACCAACGAGTTTCTTGTGATCTTACCGTCTTGAACGTACGAACCTGCAATCGTGCCGACGTTGGGAACGCGGATAGCGTTACGTACCTCAGCGTGACCGAGAACGTTTTCTCTGAACTTGGGTGCAAGCATACCCTTCAAAGCGGCTTCGATTTCTTCGATACAGTCGTAAATTACGCGGTAAGTGCGTATTTCGACCTTATCTCTTGCCGCCATATCAATAGCGTTCTTATCGGGACGTACGTTGAATCCGACGATAATAGCGTTCGACGCGTTTGCAAGCATAACGTCGCTTTCGGTAATACCGCCTGCTGCTGCGTGAAGGACTGCAACCTTAACTTCCTCGTTAGAAAGTTTAGCAAGACTTGCCTTAACCGCTTCGGCAGAACCCTGAACGTCTGCTTTGATGATGATATTGAGGTTCTTGATACCGCTTTCGATCTGCGAGAAGAGGTCGTCAAGACTAACCTTATTGCTATTTTGTTCTTCTTCTTTCTTCTTGGCTTTGCGCTGTTCGGCGAGTTCTCTTGCCATTCTTTCGTCGCTGACCGCGCTGAACAAATCACCTGCTTCGGGAACTTCGGCAAGACCCATTATTTCAACAGGAACCGAAGGACCTGCAGTTGCAAGTTTTCTGCCCTTATCATCGGTCATAACTCTTACTCTACCAACGGCAGTACCTGCGATAATAATATCGCCGTTCTTCAAAGTACCGTTCTGTACGAGAAGTGTAGCAACCGCGCCCTTGCCTTTGTCAAGACGTGCTTCGATAACTGCACCCTTAGCCGCTCTGTTGGGGTTAGCCTTAAGTTCAAGCATATCTGCCGAGAGGGTGATCATTTCAAGAAGTTCTTTTATGCCCTGTCTGTGAAGTGCGGAAACGGGAACGCATATAGTATCGCCGCCCCATTCTTCGGGAACAAGGTCGTATTTGGTAAGTTCGGTTTTAACTCTGTCGGGGTCTGCACCGGGGCGGTCAATCTTGTTGATAGCAACAATAATTGTAACACCTGCCGCTTTTGCGTGGTTTATAGCCTCAACAGTCTGAGGCATGATGCCGTCATCGGCGGCAACTACCAAAACTGCTACGTCGGTAAGGTTAGCACCGCGTGCACGCATAGCGGTAAACGCCGCGTGGCCGGGGGTGTCAAGGAAGGTGATTTCGCGTTCACCAATATTGACACGGTATGCACCGATGTGCTGAGTAATCCCGCCTGCTTCACCTGCGGTTACGTGGGTGTCACGGATAGCGTCGAGCAACGACGTCTTACCGTGGTCAACGTGACCCATAACTACTACAACAGGTGCGCGGCCGGTGAGGTTTTCTTCGCTGTCTTCGGTTTCGTCAAACAGACGGTCTTCGAGAGTAACAACGATTTCTTTTTCAACCTTGATTCCGAATTCGTCGGCGATAAGGTATGCGGTATCGTAATCAATAGATTCGTTTACCGAAACCATCATACCCATACCCATGAGTTTTTTGATAACCTCTGCGGCTGCGGTTTTCATGCGCGACGCAAGTTCGGTAACGCTGATAGTATCGGGAACGGTGATTTTGAGTTGAACAGGCTTCGGTTTTTGAGCCTGTTTCTGAAGTTGTTGCTGTCTGCTCTTGTCAAACTGCTTTTTGCCTTTTTGCTGATCAGCAAACTTGTTCTTTTTCTTTATCTTCTGTACGCTCGTTTGTGTTTCGGGAACGACAGAATCGTATTTTAGTATTTTTTCATCGTATTTCGAAAGGTCAACGTTGGTAGTACCACGGGTATCTACTACGCGGACTTCGTCTCTTGAACGCTTCTTTTGAGGTTGTTGCTGAATACCTGCAGCAGCCTTCTTTTTGCGCTTTTCTTCTGCAGCGGCTTCACGTGCGGCTTCTTCCGCTTTGCGCTGTTCTTCTTTCTTTTGGTTCTTCTTGTCGTCATACTCTTTAAAGAACGCGGTAATATCTACTTCGTTCTTTTGGGTGAGAGTTTCGAAAATGATGCTCAATTCTGCCTCGTCAAGAACCGCCATGTGTGTTCTTCCGGCAAAACCCGATTCATCAAGTATAGTTATTAAATCCTTGCTCTTTAAATCAAAATCTTTAGCAAGGGCGTTGATTCTATATTTCTCACTCGTTGTTGCCATAAGTAATATCCCTCTTTTCTGGTCGGATTATTTGTCACCCGACAAACTTTTCTCATACGCTTTGACGAAATTAGCATCGGTAAAAGCGATTGCGGCAGTATTGCTGTGTCCTACTGCTTTGCCGAGTTCTTCGGTTGTTGTGTCTGTTTGAACGGCTTCGACCGAATAATATAAGGACTTATCCGTTAACGTTTTATATGTGTTATCCGAAACATTACTTGCGATAAGTACTAACTTCGCTTTTTTGTTACGCACAGCCTCAAGCACCTGATTTGTGCCGATTACTATGCCTCTTGCTCTTGACGCAAGTCCGATAACCAATAGTGTGTTCTTTTTCAAGATTATTGCTCCTTATTTGCAATTCTCTTCCAATATTTCGCGTAATTTCATATAGATTTCATCGGGAATCTTGGTTTTGAACGTGCGTTCCAAACGCTTCGCCTTAACGGCAGAATCAAAACAATCGACAGATTTGCAGATATACGCGCCTCTGCCGGGCATTTTTCCGATTGGGTCTACATTCATTTCGCCGATATTGTTGCGGACAATACGGATAAGTTCTTTTTTGTCCTTCATTTCGTTACATCCGATGCATTTTCGCATCGGCATCTTTTTTTCTGTCAAGGTTTTCGCCTCCGAACCGTTTTAGTCCTCGTTAACGCTTCGACTGCTCTTTATGTCGATCTTAAAGCCGGTCAACTTTGCGGCAAGTCTTGCGTTCTGACCTTCTTTACCGATAGCGAGTGAAAGTTGGTCATCGGCAACGGTTACACGGTAAGATCTGTCCGAATCGGGAAGTTTAACAACCGAATCTACTGTTGCAGGGGCGAGAGCCGCGCTAATAAACGCTTCGGTGTCTTCGCTGTAAGGGATAATGTCAAGTTTTTCACCGAAAAGTTCGTTGGTTATGTTGTTCTTTCTTGCACCCTTGGGACCGATACATGCACCGATAGCGTCAACATGTTCATCATTGGAGATGACTGCTATCTTTGTACGGCTGCCTGCCTCACGTGCGATACGCTTGATTTCTACAGTGCCGTCTTTGATTTCGGGAACTTCAAGTTCAAAAAGACGGGTAACAAGACCGGGATGTACGCGCGAAAGAACGATGCTCGGTCCGCGTGTTTCTTTTTTGATTTCGGTAATAAATACCTTTATTCTGTCGCCGACTTGCAAGTTTTCGCCGGGGATTTGTTCGTTACGGAACAATACCATTTCGTTCTTGCCGATTTCCAATGTTGCGTTTGCGGTAGTCGGGTCAACTCTTACTACAACGGCAGAAACGATTTCTTCTTTCTTTTCTTCATATTCGCGTATCATATTTCCGCGTTCTGCTTCGCGAATACCCTGAATGATTACCTGCTTTGCGGCTTGTGCGGCGATTCTACCAAAAGTCTTGGTTTTCATTTCGATTTCGTAAATGTCGCCGAGTTTGTATCTCTTGGATTTCATGTGAGCATCATCGAGAGAAATTTCGGTTTGCTCGTTAGTAACTTCTTCAACAACGGTAAGTTGTTTGTACAACTTTACGTCCTGCTTAACAGGGTCGAGTTTTACTCTTGCGTTTTCGTTACCTGCATTTTCCTTGCGGAACGCAGAAATCAAGGCTGCCTCGATTTTTTCGATCATGTATTCCTTGGATATACCGTTTTCCTTTTCGAGTACGTTAAGTGCCTCGAACAGTTCCTTATTCATCTTCTTTCTCCTTGTTAAGTTCTGCCGTTTCTTCCTCGATTTCGGTTTCGAATTCGGCATTTATTTTAGAAATTTGTTTTTTACCGAAAGTGTGCGAAACACCGTCGCTTACAAGCGTGATGTTTTCGTTATCGAACGAATCGATAACACCGCTGTATTCTTTTTTGCCGTCAACGGCAACATAAAGACCTAAAGTTACGTTAAGGCGGTTGTCACATGCGAATTGTATGTGCTCATCTCTGCCAAGCGGTCTGACAGTACCTGCGGATGCGACCTGAAGACAATAACTTTCCTCTATCGGGTCTAACTCGTCAATAATCGGCTCGATAAGCCTTGTTACCGCCGAGCAGTCGTTAATAGAAATGCCACCTGCTTTGTCGATAGAGATCTCCAAGATCATTTCGGGACCTTCTTTGTAATACGAAACGTCCCAAAGCGAGTAACCTGCGTCGACAATGACGCTTTCTACTGCCGATTTTACTTTTGTGGCGATATTGGTTTTTCTGTCCGCCATAAATCCTCCAATCAAGACTCAAGAGAGGGTTTGCACCCTCTCTTGATAACTTACTGTTCTTTATGTGATTATTATACCACACATATTGCTATTTTACAATAGTTTTTTTAAATTTCATCTGTTTTTTAATCGGCAACCATATATTTTCTTGCCTTTTCCCAATCTACGAACAGCATTTTCCTCTTTTTGCCCTTTGGCATAGCGATAGAGCGTTCCGATATAACGTCATTTTCCATAAGCGTTTTCATCGCACGTACGATGTTTTGCTTTGATGCCTTACCGCGATGCTTCTTTGCCGCGGTTTCTATCGCTTCGTTGTAACTTGGGTGCGGACTTGTTTGAAGATAATCGAAAATCGACTTGTAAAAACTATCGTTAATATCATGTTCGGTAGGCAGGGTATAGAAAACGTTTGCGGTTTCGCGAAGTTGTTTGGAGAACGAACCGTTTACCCCGTAAATGACTACTTGTTTATGATAAAAATTCTTTAAAAACGACGTAACCGAACTGAAATGACCGTCGCCCGAAAACAGTATGAAAACTTCTATATCGTCCGATGACAGAGCCTTTTGATAAATGTTGTCGAGAATTATAAAGTCGGTAAAGTCTTTTTGTACTCCGTTCGGACTTCGGGTGTCGATTATCTTATTAGAGAACAGACGTATTCGCCCGATCTCGTCTGCGAGACTTTTGTGTGAGAAATCTGCGAAAAAATTCACTTCGACAAGGTTGAATTTGTTATTAAGGTCCTCGAACCAAGCCTTTATATTAGGTTGCAGACCGTAGTTGTTTTTTAAGGAAATATACCAATGTTCGTAGTCGACAAACGCCGCCGCTTTCGGTAAAGCATTAGCATTTGGGAGTTCTTTCGCGCTTTCCTTTTTAAATAAACTCAGTATACATTTTTCCTCCTTTCTTGCATAAATACTATTACAATTATACACCTTTTGCCTTCTATGTCAATAGTTTTGATTCGTCAGGAACTCTTTAAGCCGTACTATTATTTTCTTTTCGAGCCTTGATATATAACTCTGCGATATGCCCAAAATATCCGCGACCTCTTTTTGCGTAAGTTCGTTACCGCCTCGGTTTATGCCGTAGCGAAGTTCGATTATCTGCCTGTCGCGCGCGTTTAGTCCTGCTATCGCACGGGCAATCATTTTTTTGTCTTCGCTTTCTTCGATACTTTTGTAAACGTAGTCGTTTTCTGTTCCTAAGACGTCGCTTAATAATAGTTCGTTTCCGTCATAATCAATATTTAACGGCTCGTCAAGCGACAGTTCGTTTTTTATGCCCGTGTTTTTGCGCAAAAACATTAAAATTTCGTTTTCTATACATCTCGATGCGTATGTGGCGAGTTTTATCTGCTTGTCTGCTCTGAAAGTATTTATCGCCTTTATCAGTCCGATAGTGCCTATCGAAACAAGGTCTTCGATGCCGACTGCTGTACTTTCGAACTTCCGCGCGATATATACAACCAAACGAAGATTCCGTTCGATCAGCGTCTTTTTCGCACCGTCGTCGCTTTCGAGTTTTAAAATAAGTTCATTTTCTTCTTCTGCGCTTAGAGGCGGGGGCAGGGTTTGAGGTCCGTTTATGTAGAATATTTCCTCACCGATTCCCAAAACCTCTTTAAGCCAATGAATTACAAGATCTACCTTTTGTGTTATCACGGTGGTTCTCCTTTCGTTTTATAAAATACTTGTAGGCAACAAACCGTCGTAGCCGGAATAACTTTTGCGGTCGGTGTCGATACCGACAAACGCATCTACCTTTTTCGGCTTCCTTGGCGGTTGCAATATTTCTATTCTGTCGGGACGGAATCCCAAAAAACAACTTTTTCCTGCGCTTGTAGAAAAGGGAATGGCACGTATCGGGAACGGGAATAACTCGCTTTCGGGGGTGTCGTACGGCGGCGGCAGACACGCCGATGACAGAACTATGACGGGTAATGCCGAAAACGGTTCGGTGACGAGGTTTCCGCTGTCGCAAAGTAATCTTGCCGATATCTTTTCGTTCCCTGCATATATCCGTATTTCTGCCGAGCGTATGTGTATTTTTCTTTTGCAAATCAAGCCATACGATAACGCAATCGCTGCTGAAAAAATGCAGATAAGACAGAACGAAAGCGCATCGACTTCGGTATATATCCCGTCGGAATATTGATTGGACAACCCGTAAACCGCAGTTACCAAACCGCCCATCAAAGCGGAAGTGACTATAAATGTGCCCGTAAGCAGTAAAAACTTCTTTATGTCGCGTTTTCCGAACGCGATGAAGCATATACCGAACGCCGATATTATATGTAACGGAAGCGAAACATAAACGGCACACTCGAACGTATACGGTAAAAACGAATACAATCCTCCCAAAGCCGAAGCGAACAATAAACATTTCGCTTTTCCCGTGCAATTAAGAACTCTGCTTGTAATGAACAGACAAAGATAGTCGAGCGAAAAGTTTATAAGAAACAACAAATCGGAATAAATAACTACCGTTTCGGCATACATAAAAACACCCGTCTTTTCGGTTGAGATACATTATCTGAATTATAAACGCAAGGGCGGGGAATATTTTGTCGCAACCGATAAGGCGGTGAACTTTTTTTGAAAAAACCTATAATTGCGTTCAAAACCCATGCAGATGCCGTACGTTTGATTTTCATGTTGATTCTTTGCGTTTCTGCCTCGTTGCTGTTCTTTATGCCCGAGGAGAGTCTGCCGGTCTTTTCAAACGGCGCACATCAAGGCATAAACGGACTTTTTAATCTTGTAAACGGCTGGGTCTAAGTATTATGTTCATACTGTTTCCGCGTTTCCGCATACGTGTTTCTGTATTTGCATTGCCTGTGTTTATGGTTATGCTGTGGCTTGAGGGGCTGTTGCCGTTTGCGGTAGTGCTTATTTCTGCAACGGCACACGAGTTGGGGCATATATCGGCTTTGCATTTTCTTGGATACCGTATAAGACGCATTGATATTCTTCCTATGGGGGCGGTTATCGTAGTGCCCGAGGGGATAAGCGACTGTGATGAAGTCAAAATCGCGCTTTCTGGTCCCATTGTGTCGTTTCTTTGCGCGGTTTTCTGTTCGGTTTGGTTTATAATAGACGGTTCGGCATTATCGCTTTTTGCCGTTTTGATCAACGGTGTTTTTGCAATAATCAATCTTATGCCTGTACGTAAACTCGACGGCGGAAAGGCGCTGTACTGCTTTCTTTCGTATAAACAAAAAAAGACGGCAGAGCAAATCTGCTCTGCCGTTTCTATATGCGCAAAGATGATATTTATTATGTTTTCTGCCGTATCGGTTGTAATATCGGATTATAACCTCGGTGTGATTCTTCTGTCCTTTGCCTTGCTTATGCAAATCATGTGAAAATGCAAATAAAAATGCCGTCGCATTACACGACGGCATTTTGTATTACATATTATGTTTGTTGTTTGGTCGAGAGCGAGAAGCGATTTATTTGCCTTCTCTTTCGGACATGACCGCGTCTTCACTTGCGTTAACGTCGCGCCAATCGTCAAGTTTGAGTTCGCCGAAGTCAACATAACCGAATCTGCTGTCGGTTTCGTAGCCGCCGATCATCTTTTCGTTTGCAACGAAACTTCTGCTATACCAGAATACCATTGTTGCAGGGCAGAGTTCAACGAGTTTGCTTTCTGCCTGGTGAAGAAGTGCTGCTCTGTCTTCGCGGTTGGAAGCATTAAGCGCATCGGTGATGAGTTTGCTGTAATCAGCATCGTCGATGTTGGTGTAGTGAGTGTTGAAGACTTCTTCGATAGCCAAGGTGTCGTTGTCAGCAATTACGCCTGTACCGCTGTATTCTTTAGCGAACGGAGCGAGGTAGTTGAACGCGTCAACCGAACCGCTCAATATGTTTACGCCGATAACATCGTAATCTCTTGCTTTGAGAGCGGCAAGATAATCATCGGGGTTAAGACCGCGGTATTCGATGCTGAATCCAAGGCCCTTCCAATATTCACCTGCTTTTTTAGCGATATCTTCGTAAACGTTGGTATAAGTTATGTTTCTCTTATAGTTTTGGATAGTATAAGCGTTTTGAGGGATAAGATAGGTTATGGTAAGCGAACCTTTCTTTCCGCCGAGAAGCGATTTTGCAGCGTCGGGATCAGCGGTGGTGCTGTAAAGATCGCCGCCAACTTCACGGAAGTCGGTCTTGTAGGTGGTATCAAACACGCCGCCCGGAACGTAAGCGGTAGCAGGAACTTCGCCTGTGCCGGTGGTTTCGGTAGTGATAGCGGTTCTGTCAAGCGCGAGAGAAAGCGCCTTACGAACGTTCGCGTCGGCAAGTACTTCGTTTTCGGTGTTGAAATAGAAAGCGTAGCCGTTAAGGGTTTGTTGTGTTTCGATGTCTTTCTTGAAGTATTCGTATGTTTGCTTTTCAAAGGCGCTGAGATAATAGATCTCACCTGCATTGAAACGGTTTGCCTGGAAGATTTCTTGGGTCGTGCCCTTTTCATCTTCGTAGTAACCGACTTGACCTTCCATATAATAGCAGGTTATACGGTAGGGAAGAACGTATTCATCAAGGTCGTCCTTTTCGGGGTTGCGGAGATAATAGGAGTTACGTTCAAGAACGAGTTTACAAGCGAACTTTTCGACAAAGTCCTTTTCGTCTTCTTTCTTGGCACGGGGCATATCCATTGACTGAACACGGAACTTGCCGTTACAAACGATGTTAGCGGCAGTACCTGCCCAATCCTCGCCGAGTTTTTCGTAACGTGTTACGATATCTTCACGTTGAGGAGCGAGGTGGATATTTGCAACCTGTTCTGCAAAAAGGTCTACGTCATATTCGTTTTCGAAAGTGACTTCGAGAAGTGTATCGTCAACTGCAGCAAGACCGAGGTCGTCGATAGTACCAACGCCGGATTTAACATCTCTTGCGCCCTTAATGGGGTAGAGAAGCGATGCGTAGGGGCTATCCATTTCGGGAGAAAGGATTCTTCTCCACGCATAGATAACATCGTCTGCGCTTACCGGACGGTTATCGCTCCACGCGGTTTCCTTGAGTTGAAAATACATCTTGTGAAGTTGATAAATTTCATCATATTTATAATACCACTCGGTAGCGAGAGCAGGTTGAACCTTACCCTTTTCGTCAATAGTGGTAAGCGGTTCAAAAATCATAGAAAGGATTTGTTCAACATCGCTGTTGAGTTGAACCACAGCAGGGTCAAGAGTATAGGGATAATCGGTGAGATACATACGTATGTTCGCACCTTTTTCGTCATCGTCCAAGCCGCCGCAACCTGCAAGTGCGCCGAGCAAGAACATAAGACAAAGCACGAGAGATAGAATTTTTTTCATAGTGACCTCCGGACATAAAATTCCAGCATTAGTTATGGATAATTATAACACCGAATCAACAAATAATCAAGAGCATTTTATCTATTTGTGAAAAATTACAAATTCATATATATATAATTGTGCAACACATGAACAAAAATAACGCGTCGGCTCAAAAAGCCGACGCGTTGACGTTATTCTTTTATCAATATTAGAGGTTGAACAACGAGAGCAGATTGTTTTCTGCAAACGCAGCAACGGTAACGAGCGAGATAGTGCTCATGATCTTGATAAGAATGTCGAGAGAAGGTCCAACGGTATCCTTCAAGGGGTCGCCGACAGTGTCACCGACAACTGCAGCATCGTGAGCGGAACCGCCCTTCTTTTCGCCTTCAACACCGCCGATTTCGATATATTTCTTACCGTTATCCCAAGCGCCGCCCGAGTTACCGCAGAAGAGCGCGAGCATGATAGCGGAGATGGTTGCGCCTACGAGGACACCACCAACGAATTCAGCACCGAAGATGAAACCGCAAACAACAGGGAATGCGATACAGAAGATTGCGGGAACGCGCATTTCTTTAAGAGCGCCCTGCGAGGAGATTTCGATACAAGTCTTGTAGTCAGGGAGAACTTCGCCTTCCATAAGACCCTTGATTTCTCTGAACTGACGGCGTACTTCTTCAACCATCTTTCTGGCAGCCTTAGCAACAGCGTTGATAAGCATACCGGAGAACATGAAGGGAAGTGCGGCACCAACGATACAACCTACGAGAACTGCAGGTTCGATAGCGTTGAGCGCGATCTTGTCAAGCGCACCTTCGGTATAGTTTGCAACTTCGGGAGCGTCGGTATATGCGAAAATGTAAGAAGTCATCATCGAAAGGGTTGCAAGTGCAGCAGAACCGATTGCAAATCCCTTACCGATAGCAGCGGTGGTGTTACCAACTGCGTCAAGTTCGTCGGTGATTTCACGTACGCTGGGATCAAGGTAAGACATTTCTGCGATACCGCCTGCGTTGTCCGAGATAGGACCGTAAGCGTCAACCGAAACGGTGGTAGCAACGAAGGAAAGCATACCGATAGCAGCAGCAGCAACGCCGTACATACCGGAAAGGAGGTACGAACCGTAAATTGCAACACCGAGAACTACGCAAGGAAGCATACAGGAGATCATACCGAGCGAAAGACCCTGAGTAATGGTGAGAGCAGAGCCTTCAGCCGATGCAGCGGAAAGTTCTTTGGTGGGTTTGTAATCGTAAGAAGTGTAGTATTCTGCAATCTTACCGATAACGATACCTGCAAGGATACCGATAGCGGCAGCAACCCAAGGAGAAATCCAACCGATGTGGAATTCAACGGATTCGAAGATGGAAAGGGTGTTTCCGAGGTCGTCGGTAACGTCCTTGCCGCTAAACTGTGCGAAAGAGAGATAGGAAACCACTGCGCCCAATACCATGGTGAGTATTGCGGAAATGTAGGTTGCGCCATTGAGTTCCTTGTGAGGATTATCGGAAAGTTTCTTACGAACGAAGAGAGAAGCAATACCGATAACGCAGGAGATAAGACCTACTGCAGCAAATGCAAGGGGGAAGTAAATCATTGCGGTGAGCAATTCTGTACCGCCGAATACGTGTTTAGCGAAAAGTTCGATAGCAAGAATAGTACCCGAAAGAAGTGCGCCGACATAACTTTCAAGAAGGTCGGAGCCGAGACCTGCAACGTCGCCTACGTTGTCGCCAACGTTGTCAGCGATGGTAGCGGGGTTTCTGGGGTCGTCTTCGGGAATGTGTGCTTCGGTCTTACCAACGAGGTCAGCGCCCATGTCAGCAGCCTTGGTGTAGATACCGCCGCCGATACGTGCGAAGATTGCGATGATCGAGCAACCGAGAGCGTAACCCGAAAGAGTCATGGTGAAACTTGCACCGAAGTTGAGGTTTTCGTTAATCATGCCGAGAATGCTCTTGCAGGATGCAGCCTGTTCGTGAACATATTCAGCATCGATTTGTCCGAGACAAACACCGAATATGAGGAACACGATAAAGATACCAAGCAAAGCACAACCGGAAACGCAAAGACCCATAACCGAGCCGCCTTTGAAAGCAACCTTAAGGGTGTTGGAAAGCGATTTGGAGGTACGTGCGGTGTTGGTAACACGAACGTTTGCATAGGTTGCGATCTTCATACCAACCCAACCTGCGGAGCCACTCATGACCGCACCGATGATAAATGCAACGGCTGCAGACCAAGAGATAACGAAAGCGAGTAAAATTGCTACAACAACAGCAACGATAGCAACAATTTTATACTCATAAGAGATGAAGGCATTTGCACCGACGCGGATAGCAGAAGCAATTTCCTGCATTCTGTCGGTACCTTCTTCGAGTTTCTTGACCGAGAAAAAGTTGAACATTGCATAAGCGAGACCGCCGAGCGCAGCAACGATAACTAAGCCAAGGACGAGTTTGAAGTCCATAATCTGTCCCTTTCATAAAATTACGGCAAAGCCGTTTATTTGATTATGTATGCACAGCGTGGGAACAAATGACCACACTCCGCATGCTACCTATTATATTTATATTGCGCAACCCTGTCAAGCGAGAATTTACAAAAAATTCTTTTTTGTGTGTTTTGTCAAAAATGTGCAGTATGATGATTGACTTTTTGCCAATGGTGTGGTAAAAAGAATAATAGGCTATAAATTGTATATAGGTGTAAATTTTAAGGAGAAGAATTATGACTATACTTCCTCAACCTAAAAAATTAAAGAAGACCGGCGGCGTTGTAAAGACCGCAGGACTTGATATCGTACTCACCATGAAGTGCGATAGCCGTATATTTAAGGCGGCACAAAAACTCGCTAACGAGATTTATGAAGAAACGGGTATAGACCCTATTATTACCAAGGTTCTCGGCACACCTGACGTTGACGGCAAAATAGTTATAGACTGCCTCGGCAAAAAAGGAGAGGGCTATAAACTTTCTGCTCGTGAAAACGGTATTCTTATTACCGGTGATTCACTTGCGGGAACATTTTACGGTATCCAAACTCTCCGTCAGATGCTTGAAACCTGCGGTGAAGATATCGAATGTTGCGAAATCGAAGATAAACCCGATATGAGTTATCGCGGATTCTATCACGATGCTTCGCGCGGCAGAGTTCCTAACCTCGACGGCGTTTTCGAAATGATAGATTTTCTTGCTTATTATAAGCATAATTCTTATCAACTTTATATCGAACATACCTTCGAATTTGATGAATATAAGGGCATATATAAGGCGTTCGGCTATATGACTGCCGAAGAAATCATGCAGATCGACGATTACTGCTATGATAATTTCGTGGACTTCGTTCCCTCGCTTTCTTCTTTCGGACATCTTTTCCGTCTGCTCGAAAGCAAGAAGTATCACCACCTTTGCGAACTTGATACTTATGAACGTCGCGGAAATCCTTGGATCAACACGATGCTTCACCATACCATAAATGCAAGTGATCCCGACAGTATCAAACTTATCTCTTCGCTTATTGATCAGTATGTTCCTTTGTTCCGCAGTAAGTACTTCAATATCTGCTGTGACGAAACCTTTGATATCTGCACAGGCAAAAACAAGGGACTTAACAAAGGCGAACTTTATCTCGACTTTACTTTGAAGATAATCGATCATGTAAAATCGCTCGGTAAGACGGTTATGATGTGGGGCGATATCGTTCTTCATCACCCTGAAACCATGGACCGTTTCCCCGACGATATGGTCATGCTCAACTGGAACTACAACTTCAACCCGCCTTTGCATACGGTTGAACAGTTCGCAAAACAGCGTTTCAGCCAGATCGTCTGCCCCGGCACAAGTTGTTGGAGCCAATTCTGCGAAAACGTACCTTATGCCGAAAGAAATATCAGCAAAATGGTATGCAAGGGTGCAGAATACAAGGTTATGGGTATGCTTAATACCTCTTGGGGCGACTACGGTTCTGTTTGCCCGATGACCTGTACCGTTTACGGTATGGTTTTGGGCGGCGCGTTGGCTTGGAACAGCAAGACCAAGGTTATGTGCGAAAAATACGACAAGGCAGTTTCCGAACTCGTTTACGGTGACCCCTCCGGCGAAACCGTTAAGCTTATTAGTGAATTT
>JAZRUR010000043.1:0-31144 GCA_045652625.1 Eubacteriales bacterium
CGAATTGGCCGGGCTGAGAAAGCATCTTTTTAACAGTAAGCGAATTGCCTTTGCCGAGCAAAGTTTCCATATCGGCTTCGGTGAGATGGACGTGTCTTGCAGAGGTTTCAACAAGAATTTTCTTTTCCATTACATTATACCGCCTTTACTTTTTTATTACCTACACAATTATATATCAAAAGTTTACGTTTGTAAATGGATTTTTGGAAAATTTTGTGTTGAAATAGCAAAAGTTGTGTGTTATAATACAAGTTATTGAATGGATAATAGGAGAAATTTGCCATGAACTATGTATTTTCTGATAAAGTTAAGGATATGAAGCCCTCTGCGATAAGAGAAATTTTCAAATCTCTTTCCGATCCTAATGTTATTTCCTTTGCCGCAGGTAACCCGTCACCGCTTTCGTTTCCTGTTGAGAAAATGCATAAAGTTGCTGAAGATATCTTTCAAAATCAAGCATCGTTTGCATTTCAATACGGAATCACCGAAGGTTATCCCCGTTTAAGAGAGCAGGTCGCTACGCGTCTTAAAGAAAAGTTTAATACAGGTACAGAGGACGACGATGTGATTATCACCACCGGCGGACAGCAGGGAATAGACCTTTGTGCTAAGGTGCTTTGTAACGAAGGTGATACCGTTATTTGTGAAAATCCGAGTTTTATCGGTGCATTAAATGCATTTAGGTCGTATAATACAAAACTTGTAGGCGTTGACCTTGAAGCAGACGGTATGAATATTGAAGCCTTGGAAAATGCACTTAAGGCAAATCCTAATACAAAAATCATATATGTGATTCCCACGTTCCAAAACCCTGCAGGTATTACTACTTCACTTGAAAAACGTAAGGCGATTTTAGCGCTTGCTGAAAAATATAACTGTACGATTTTGGAAGATAACCCCTATGGAGAACTTCGTTTTGCAGGTGAAGATGTTCCTACAATCAAGAGTCTTGATACAAAAGGCCACGTTCTTTACTGTTCTTCCTTCTCCAAAATCCTTTCTGCAGGTATGCGTATTGGATTCGTATGCGGTCCCAAAGAACTTGTGCAAAAGATTGTTGTTGTCAAGCAAGTGAATGACGTTCATACTAATCTTTTCTTCCAAATGGTTGCTTCTAAATTTATCGACACCTACGGTCTTGATGATCATATAACCGCTATTCGTGCATTGTACAAAGATAAATGTAACCTTATGCTTTCCGAACTTGATAAGCATGTCGCAGGCAAGGCTGTATATACACGCCCCGAAGGCGGTTTGTTCATATGGCTTACCGTGGCTGGCGGAAACGGTGACGATATTGCAAAACGTGCCCTTGCCAATAAGTTGGCGGTTGTAACAGGTTCGAGTTTTAATCCTATTCAAGGCGGATATTCGCCGTCTGTTAGACTTAATTTCTCTACACCGTCAGATGAGCAAATTATCGAAGGTGTTAAACGTCTTGCAGAAGTATTATAATCAGGTGGTAAAAATGGATAATCAAAACGTAAAAAAGACAATACTTTCCGGTGTTCAGCCTTCGGGTACATTAACTATCGGTAACTATCTTGGCGCGTTGCGAAATTGGGCAACAATGCAATATGACTATAACTGTTATTTCTGCGTTGTAGACCTTCACGCTATAACGGTACGTCAGGTTCCTGCCGACTTACGTCAAAACTGTTTAAAAACACTTGCGCTCTATCTTGCAGTTGGCATTGATCCCGAACAAAACGCCTTGTTTATTCAGAGCCATGTTCCTGCACACGCGGAACTTGCATGGGTGTTGTCGTGCTATACAATGTTCGGCGAACTTTCAAGAATGACACAGTTTAAGGATAAATCGGCAAAGCATTCTGATAATATCAACGCAGGTCTATTCACGTATCCCGTTTTAATGGCTGCAGATATATTGCTTTATCAACCTGACTTAGTTCCGGTTGGAAGTGACCAAAAGCAACATATAGAACTCGCCCGTGATATTGCAAACCGTTTTAATAATTCATATTCCGACACGTTTAAAATTCCCGAACCCTATATGCCTAAGGCGGGTGCAAGGATAATGTCACTTTCTGATCCTACCTCTAAAATGAGCAAATCGGATTTTGGTGACGGAAGCATTTTTCTACTTGATGACAGAGATACTGTTATACGCAAGATAAAACGCGCGGTTACCGATTCGGGATCCGAAGTAAGATATGCCGAGGGTAAAGACGGTATCAATAATCTTATGTCTATTTATTCTGCGTTTACAGGCAAAGGTTTTAGCGAAATAGAGTCTGAATTTGTCGGCAAGGGGTACGGTGATTTTAAACTTGCTGTTGGCGAAGTTGTTGCCGATGCTCTCGATAAATTCCAAGAAAAATATAAAGTGTTTATATCTGACAAGGAACAGTTGAACAAAATTCTTATTGACGGCGCAAGTAAGGCATCTTATGTAGCCGAAAAGACTTTACGTAAGGTTTACCGCAAGGTTGGCTTCTATTCGGTTAAGTAAAAGAAAAGGAAATTAGTATATATGGCTAAAAAGACCGCTGAATATAATGACCAGACAATTTCATCTCTAAAAGGCGCGGACAGAGTACGTTTACGCCCTGCTGTCATTTTCGGTTCGGACGGTATCGAAGGTTGCGAACATTCTTTTTTCGAGATTCTTTCTAACTCTATCGACGAATACCGCGAAGGATACGGTACGCGTATAAATGTTACCGTATATAACGACGGTGTTATGGAAGTAGAGGATTTTGGGCGCGGTGTACCGCTTGATTGGAACGAAAAAGAGCAAAAGTATAACTGGGAACTTGTATATTGCGAACTTTATGCAGGTGGTAAATACAATAATGCCGATGGTGGTGCTTATGAATATTCGCTGGGCTTAAACGGTCTTGGCGCATGTGCTACACAGTATGCATCTGAATTTATGGATGTAACTTCGTATCAACGCGGAACGAAGTATAATATTAGTTTCCGTACCGGCGAACCCGTAACCGAACTTATTAAGAGCGAAGCGCCTAAAAGCAAGTCGGGTACTGTTATTCGTTGGAAAAGCGATAATAAGGTGTTTACCGATACCGCTATTCCTCGCGAATATTTTTCTACGGTTCTTAAAAAGCAGTCGGTTGTTAATGCCGGTCTTACACTTTCTTTAAAGTGGCAAAAAATCGACGGTGCGTTTGAAATAGAAGAATATTGTTACGAAAACGGAATTATTGACTATATCCGTGATATCGTAGGTGAGGGCGCACTTTCACCGATTGCAGATTATTCCTGTGAACGTGTCGGGCGCGATGCACCCGATAGAAGCGAATATAAGGTTAAGATACAGTTTGCATGTTGTTTCACAAACGAAGTTAATTTGATTGAATATTATCATAATTCTTCGTATCTTGAACACGGCGGTTCGCCAGATAAGGCTGCAAGAAGCGCGTTTGTATGGGCGATAGACCAATATGCCAAGAACAATGGAAAATACAACAAAAATGAAAGCAAGATATTGTTTTCAGATGTTGAGGATTCGCTTGTTCTTGTTGTAAATTCGTTCTCTACTCAAACGTCTTACGCGAACCAAACAAAAAAGGCAATTAATAACGTGTTTATTGCCGAGGCAATGACAGACTTTTTCAAACACTCTTTGGAAGTTTTCTTTGCCGAGAATCCCCAAGCGGCTGATAAGATCGTTCAGCAGGTACTTGTAAACAAACGTGCAAGAGAGTCTGCCGAACACATGAGAGTTTCTTCGAAAAAGAAACTTACTGCAACGCTTGATATAACCAACACTGTTGAAAAATTTGTCGGATGCCGTCTTCGTGACCCCGATAGATGTGAGTTATATATTGTTGAGGGTGATTCTGCGCTTACGAGTTGTAAATTGGCGCGAGATTCTGAATTCCAAGCAATAATACCCGTTCGCGGTAAGACTCTTAACTGTCTTAAGGCGTCTTTTGACAGAATCATGAAAAGCGATATTATACTTGACCTTATTAAGGTCATCGGATGCGGTGTTGAGGCGAAGCAACTTAAGGGGAAAGGCGTTTCTGCTTTTGATCTCGGCGCTTTGCGATGGGATAAAATAATCATATGTACCGATGCCGATGAGGACGGTTACCAGATCAGAACACTCATTCTTACAATGTTCTACCGTTTGCTTCCTACACTTATTAAAGAGGGAAGAATCTATATTGCAGAAACTCCGCTTTATGAAATAACCTGCGGCGGTGAAACAATGTTCGCATATAGCGAAGTTGAAAAGAACAGTATTCTTGAAAAACTCGGCGATAAGAAGTTTACCATACAGCGTTCTAAGGGTCTAGGCGAAAACGATGCCGACATGATGAGCCTTACAACTATGAAACCGGCGACACGTAAATTGGTTAGAATTTCTCCCGAGGACGAAGAAAAGACATACGAAATGTTTGATATCTTACTTGGCGATAATATTGTCGGCAGAAAAGACTTTATTGCCAAAAACGGCACAAAATATCTTGAACTCGCCGATTATTGATGAGGTAAAATATGGCAAAAAAGAAAGCAAAGGTCGTTGAGCCTGAGATTGTTTCCGAGCCTATCGACGTTAGCATAACAAATGTTCTTGAAACGAACTATATGCCCTATGCGATGACAGTAATTGTTTCTCGCGCTATACCTGCCATTGACGGTTTTAAACCTGCGCATAGAAAACTGCTCTATACAATGTATAAAATGGGTTTGCTAACCGGTGCAAAGCAAAAGAGCGCTAAAGTTGTCGGCCAAACTATGGTTTTAAACCCTCACGGAGATTCCGCGATTTACGAAACACTTGTACGTCTTACAACGGGCAAAGAAGTATTATTGCACCCTTTTATAGAATCAAAGGGAAGTTTCGGTAAACAGTATTCCGAAATGGCCTATGCTGCTTCGCGTTATACCGAGTGTAAACTCGCTAAATTCAGCGAGGAGATTTTCGACGGTATCGACAAAGATGCAGTTGACTTTGTTGACAACTATGACAGTACCACTACTGAACCGGTGGTACTCCCCACAAGTTTCCCTAATATATTAGTTTCGCCTAACTCGGGTATTGCGGTAGGTATGGCAAGTGATATTTGCTCGTTTAACCTACGCGAGGTTTGCGAGGTAACAAGCGCATATATTCGTAATGAAAATATTACTACCGAAGAAATTATGGATATACTTAAAGCGCCCGATTTTTCTACCGGTGGGTTATTGATATACGACAAAGAAAAAATGCGTGAAGTATATGAAACAGGACGCGGCTCTATCAAAGTTCGTGCAAAATATGTGTACGATAAGAGCGAAAACCGTATAGAAGTACTTCAAATCCCTTACACTACAACACTTGAAAAGATACGCGAAAGTATGGTTCAACTTGTAAAGGAAGGGAAGATTAAAGATGTTTCGGACGTACGCGACGAGATTGATATTAACGGATTTAAAATGGCTATTGATCTCAAGCGCGGTGCAGATCCCGAAAAATTGATGCAAAAACTCTTCAAATATACAAAACTTGAAGACGACTTTAAGTGTAATTTCAATATACTTGTAGGCGGTGTTCCGCAAACAATGGGAATCAAGCAGATACTCGAGGAGTGGTGTGCATTCCGCGTAGAGTGTTTGCGCAGAACCTATGTGTTCGACCTTGCAAAGAAAAGTGATAAATTGCATTTGCTTTTCGGTTTGCGTTCGATTTTGCTTGATATTGATAAGGCAATCGCAATTATACGAGGCACCGAGAACGAAAAAGATGTTGTGCCTAACTTAATGAGCGGTTTTTCTATCGATGAAACACAGGCAGAATATGTTGCGGATATTAAACTACGTAATTTGAATAAGCAATATATTCTAAAACGTATCGAAGAAATCGAACAACTTGAAAAGGATATTGAGGAACTTAAACTTCTTATTTCCAGCGAACGCAGAATTAAGACACGTATCGTAAAGCAACTTTCAGAAATCGCTGATAAATACGGTGTTCCCAGAAAGACTTATATAATCGACAGGAATGAGATATCTGTCGATGATGGTGAAGAACCCGTTGCAGATTATCCTTGCGAAGCATTCTTGAGTGTTGAGGGATATTTCAAGAAATGCACACTCGCATCGCTCCGCGGCAATGATGTACAGAAGTTTAAAGAAAACGACTCACTTCGTACAAAGTTTGAAACCAACAACAACGAAGAAGTTTTGTTCTTTACTTCGGAAGCACAGGTTTATAAATCACGTCTGGATGATTTCGAAGATTCGAAAGCCAGTTCGTTGGGCGAATATGTTGCAGGTAAACTTAAGTTTAATGAAAACGAAAGGGTTATCTCCGCGATATGTTTGCGTGAATATTCAGGCAGAGTTTTGATTTTCTTCGAAAATGGCAAAGCAGTTTCGATACCGCTTGATGCTTACGCTACAAAAACTAACCGTAAGAAACTTACAAACGCTTTCTTTGGCGGTAGTCCTGCCGTAGGTGTATTTATGGCTAACGGTAACGGCGAATATCTCGTGCGTTCTGACGATGACAGAGCGTTGCTTATAAAAGAAAATCAGGTGCTTGAAAAGTCAACAAAAACGTCTTCAGGCGGCACTTTGTTCACTTTGAAAAAAGGCAGGAAGATTGTTTCTGTTACGCCGTATAATCCTGAAGTCAATAAACTTTTAAAGGAATCGCGCTACAGAAAGAGCAAACTACCCGCTTCAGGTGTAATATTTGAAGACATAGATCCTGAGATAACACAGCAAACACTTCTTAATTGACAATTTGTTTGATAGGTGTTATAATAAAATGGTTTAGGAGGTGAAGCAATGAAAAATGTACGCAGGTTTTTCAGAGGATTTTCTTATGAAATAATAGGACTTGCAATCTTTACCGTTGTTGCGGTATTGTTGCTGTTTGTAAATAAACTCGCCGGTTTCATTGCTGTCGCCGGTGTGGTTTTGTATGCGATCGTGTTGTTAATATTGTATAACACAGGCAAAAACCGTATTAAGGCTGATCGTGACGGAAACGGATTTTCTCCGCTTATCTCGGGACTTATGGAGAAAATTGATTCGCCCGTTATGATCGTAAACGAAACAAACAAAATTGTTTGGTGCAATGACGAATTTTATTCACTTGTCGAACTTGCCGACAGACATATAACTTCAGGTGTAGGCAAGTTGTTTGAGGGTAAAGTATCGTTTTCGAACCTTTCGACAGCCTATGAGGAATATACGGATTTCATTTCGGTAGAAATCAACGATTCTTTTTATGAAGTTCGTGTTTTTCCGCTTGAATACGGTAAACAGAAACTGTTTGCAGGTGTTTGGTACAGCCGTGACAACGAAAAGAAACTTTTAAAGCAACTTGATGATAACGCCATTAGAGTAGCGTACATCGTAATAGATAACTCCAATGAGGTTTCTCAAGAAATTCAAGAAAATCGCCGTTTCGGTTCTGCAACAGTAAATAAACTGCTTAACGATTGGGCAAATGATTTTAACGCAATTCTTACCGAGTACGACCGCGATAAATACGTGATGTATTTTGAAAATCGTTATTTGAATGAGATGACCGATAAGCGTTTCGATATACTTGATAAGGTTGTTGAAGCATCATTGGGCGAATCACCGATTCCCATTACAATATCTATCGGTGTTTCGGTCGGAAACGGCACTCTTAATGAAAAACGCGAATCTGCACAGGTAGCACTTCGTTCTGCATTGCAACGAGGCGGCGCTCTTGCGGTTGTCCGTACTGAAAACGGTGAGGACAGTTATGGCGGAAGAACCAAAGCGGTACAACGTCAAACAAAGATACGTTCGCGCCTTTGTCGCGATTTACTCTGCGAACAACTACCCAAGTGCTCCAATGTTATCATAATGGGACATTTGCGTCCTGACTTTGACTCGATAGCCTCCAATATTGGTATTGCAAAGTTGGTGCAGTCGTTCGGCAAAGATTATTGTATTGTTGCCGATAGGAATGATAGAAATATCTCTAAGATCATAGAAACCATTTCAGAATTCGAAGAATACGATACAGTATTTGTCGATGCGGTTTACGCGCAAGAGTTATTGTCACCGGATACATTGGTAATTATTACCGATGCTTCTAATCCCGAGTTATTTGCGGCAAGAGGTGTATACGAAAACGCAAGTAAAGTTGTCGTTATAGATCACCATGCCATTAAAGAAACTCTTGGTGATCAAGTTTTGCAACCGTCAAACATTGATCCGACTGCATCAAGTGCTTCGGAACTTGTTTGCGAAATACTCGAACTTTCGTTGAGCCCAAATGCATTGCGACCTGAAGAAGCACAGATTTTACTTGCAGGTATTTTGTTGGATACACAGTTCTTTGCGCGTGATACCGGTACGAGAACATATTCTGCGTGTATTTTCCTTAAGAATGCAGGTGCAGAGGCAGGAAAGGCAAAAAATCTGTTCAAATCCGACATGAAGCAATTTAAGCGTATCACTCGAATTGAACAGGGTATGGAAGTATATCGTGATAAATTTGCGATATCAACTTATATCGATAACAACGATCCCGAAAATAAGGTTACGGCATCAAAAGCCGCTGACCGTTTAGTTGAGATCGACGGTATTTCCGCATCTTTCGTTTTGTATTCTCTTGATAACGGTATTAATCTGTCAGCACGTAGCGACGGTTCGATCAATGTAATTAACATTGCTAAGATTCTTGGCGGCGGCGGACATTTCCAATCTGCAGGGGCTCTTATAAGAGAAACCGATGAAAACGGTTTAGGTAATGTTGTTTTCGATATTGACAAGGCCGAAAGAATTTTGAAAGAAGCCATAGATAGTTATATCGGTGTTGCGAAAGAAGGTTAAAGACTATGAAAGTTATTTTATTAGAAGATGTAAAAGGCCAAGGAAAAAAAGGCGAATTGATAAATACGTCTGATGGATATGCGCGAAATTTTCTTTTCCCTCGCAAACTTGCTAAACCGGCTGATGCAGGTTCAATCAAAGAAATCGAGATGAAAAAAGAAAGCGCGGCGTTTCACCTTGCCGAAGAAAAGAAGAAAGCCGAAGAAACAAAAGCGTTCCTTTCGGACAAACAGGTTATTTTTAAAACAACCGGCGGTGCTGACGGCAGACTTTACGGTGCTGTTACAACCAAAGATATTAGCGAAAAGATTGAAAAGGACCTTGGTTTAAAAATAGATAAACGAAATATATCTATTTCCGACACTATTAAAACGGCAGGTGTATATCCTGTTAAAATCAAGTTGTTCCAGGGCATAACTGCCGAACTTAAACTTGTTGTAGAAGCATAATAACTATTTAGAGGAAGAATTATGGCTGAACTTGACAGCATAAGAAAAATGCCGTTTTCGCTTGAGGCGGAACAGGCTATACTCGGTACAGTAATCGTTGATTCGGAGAAATTTGTTGATGTTGCGACGTTAAAGGAAGATGACTTTTATCTTGAGCAACATAAGCAGATTTTTGCCGCAATGCGCGATATGTTCAATCGTAACAGAGTCATCGACCCGGTGACTCTTATTGACACGCTCACACAAATGGGAACGTATACCGAGGGCGATGCTGCAAAATATATTAAGTTGCTTGTGGATTTGGCATCCGATGCCGCTAATATAGAAGAATATTCTAAAATAGTGCGCGATAAAGCGATGTTAAGGTCACTTATCGAAGCCTCGCGCGATATTTCTGACCTTGCGTATAGCGAAAAGGGCGAAGTCGCCGATGCAGTTAATTACGCAGAACAAAGAATATATTCTATTTCACAGGATAAGTATCAAGACGGTTTCGATAAGATAAGAGACGTTATTGTTGAACATTACAAGACGTTAAAACTGCTTAAAGAAAATCCCGAAGCACTTGCAGGTACTCCTACTCGTTTTGATTCGCTTGATAGGGTTCTTATCGGTATGGGTAAAGGTGACCTTATAGTTGTCGGCGGTCGTCCCGGTATGGGTAAAACGAGTTTCTGTATGAACATTGCTACAAATGTAGCAAAAACAACAGATAAGAATATTGCCGTATTCTCGCTGGAAATGTCATCGGAACAATTAGTTTCGAGAATGTTAAGCAGTGAAGCATTAATTGATAGTGCTAATATGCGTACAGGTAAACTCTCTGACGATGATTGGCGTCATCTCGCCGAGGCATCCAGTGTTCTTTCGAACACTAATATTTATATCGACCCCAATCCGAACACTACTCCTACTGCTATGAAGTCTAAACTACGCAGGTTGGATAACCTCGGTTTGGTAATTATTGACTACCTTCAACTTATGAACCCCGATGTACCTACCGATAACCGCGTTTTGGACGTTGCAAGTATAACCCGTTCAATCAAATTGATGGCTAAAGAATTTGAAATTCCCATAATTCTTTGTTCTCAGTTAGCGAGAGCAACTGAAAATAGAAAAGAACGTCAGCCTATGCTTTCCGACCTTCGTGATTCGGGTGCAATAGAGCAGGATGCGGATATCGTTTTGTTTATCTATCGAAGTGATTACTACGAACGCAAAGATGGAGAAGCACCTGAAAGCGCAAATGAAAATTCCGATTATATTCTCGCTGAATGTAATGTTGCTAAAAACCGTCATGGTAGCACAGGTGTTGTAAAACTGGCATGGGTAGGTAAATATTATAAATTTATGAGTATTGAGGATAATATTTCCCATGAATCGGGCGAAAATTAATTTTATCCGAAAATTAAGTCAATATTTTGAATCATTGCCTTTTTCCGTAAACGGAAAGACGCTATGTGTGGGCCTTTCGGGCGGCGCTGATTCGGTTTCGCTTCTTTTGGGCATGATAGAGGTTTCCGAATCATTTGGTTTTAATGTTTCTGCATGTCATTTTAACCACATGATACGCGGGGAAGAAGCGGATAAAGACGAAGAATTCTGTAAAGAACTGTGCAGCAAATATAATGTTAAAATATTTTGCGGAAGAGATGACGTACCTGCACATTCTAAAACGTATAAACTTAGCATAGAAGAGGCCGCAAGAAATTGTCGTTATGCATTTTTTGACCGTATTTGCTCAAAAAATACGGTCGATTACTGTGTTACGGCACATAATATGAACGATGATGCCGAAACATTGATTCTAAATTTGATCCGCGGTTCGGGTTCAAACGGTGCTTCTTCGATAGCGCCTTATAGCGACAATATTTTAAGACCGCTTTTAAAGGTAAGTAGAGAAGAAATCGAAGCATATTTGACAGAGTCAAAGCAGGTATATGTAACCGATAGTACAAATTTATCTAATGATTATTCGCGTAATTATGTCCGTAACATAATCTTGCCCGAGATGAAGAACCTAAATCCTTCAGTAATAGAGGCGCTATCAAAGTATACCGATTCATGTAGAAATGATAGGGATTATTTTGACACTATTGTTGGTGATCATATCGATTCGGATCTTAGACAATTACCGAAATCTATTCGTGACAGGGTTCTGATTAAGAAGTATAAGGATTTTTCAGGACTTTGTCTAAACAGCAATATGATATTTGATATTGAACAATCGATTTTTTCGGACAATCGTGTTTGCATACCGTTATTTGGTGATACGGAAGCGGTCGTCAATAACGGAAAGGTCGTTTTTGGGTTGAGAACCGAAAACATCGCTTTGCAATTTGATGCACAAACACTAAATTTTGGACAAAATGAGGTATTTGGAAGCCGAGTTAATATTCTTTTGTCTAGTGATAACGAAACGAAAAATTTTAACAAATTATCCACCACTGCTTTGATATCATTTGATAAAATAAGCGGTACAATTAAGGTGCGTAACCGACGGGTTGGAGATAAAATTTTTATCAATGGAATAAATAAAAGTATAAAAAAGTTGTTTATTGATAAAAAAGTTCCCAAAGAATATAGAGATATTATTCCGATTATATTTGATGAAGAGGGAATAATATATGTACCGTTTGTCGGTATTGCCGATAGAGTAAAAAACAACAATTCAAATACAGTATATTTAACCACAGTATTTAATACTATTGAACAAGAAAGGTGGAATAACGCCTATGAAAAATAAAGGCCCCGGAAAGATTATATTTTTCTATATAATATTCTTTGTTATTATAATAATTCTTGCAAATGCTATATATTCCGGAAATAAAGACCAAGAGGAAATTGAATATAGCAAAGTTGTTAACATGTTCCAAAACGAGGAAGTGAAGCGCTACTACGTTGATAATACCGGTACGCTTTATCTTTCTAAAACCGAAACCGAAAGTGATAAAATTGATCTCTCGACGTTTGAATATGTTCATAACCTTGCCGATATTGAACAATTCAGGGGCGACTTGGGGGAATTGATATTCGAACAAACAGCAACTGGAATACTTGTTGAGTATGATTATCAAGCGCCGGATTCGATTCCTTGGTGGGCGGCATATCTGCCTTACTTGATAGTAATTATTGTTTTAGTCGTTGTATTCTGGCTATTTGTATCCCGAACTTCCAAAAACGGAAGCGGCGGTGGTATCGGCCTTGGCGGCAAAATGAATTCGTTTAGTAAAGCGAGAACGAAACTGGGCAGTGACGAAAAGAAGAAGGTTCTTTTCAGTGATGTTGCAGGTGCAGACGAAGAAAAAGAAGAATTGCAAGAAGTTGTTGAATTCCTTCGTAATCCCGAAAAATTCTCGAGTCTTGGTGCGAGAATCCCCAAGGGCGTGTTGCTTATCGGTTCTCCCGGTACTGGTAAAACGCTTTTGGCAAAAGCGGTTGCGGGTGAAAGCGGCGTACCTTTCTATTCCATTTCCGGTTCTGACTTTGTAGAGATGTACGTTGGTGTCGGTGCATCGCGTGTAAGAGACCTTTTTGAGACTGCAAAGAAAACCGCACCGTGTATTATTTTCATAGATGAAATTGACGCTGTAGGTCGTCACAGAGGCGCAGGTTTAGGCGGCGGACACGATGAGCGCGAGCAAACCCTTAACCAACTTCTTGTTGAAATGGACGGTTTCGGCGTTAATGACGGCGTTATCGTAATTGCGGCGACCAACAGACCCGATATTCTTGACCCTGCGTTACTTCGTCCGGGCAGATTTGACAGACAGGTTACTGTAAATCACCCCGATATTAAGGGCAGAGAAGAGATTCTTAAGGTACATGCAAAAGGCAAACCTTTAGGCAGTGACGTAGACCTTGCAACTATTGCAAAATCTACCGCAGGTTTTACCGGTGCAGACCTTGCTAATCTTTTAAATGAAGCGGCGCTTTTGGCTGCAAGAAAGAAAAAATCTGTAATCAATACCGATGATATCGAAGAAGCAACTATAAAAGTTATCGTCGGTCCGCAAAAGAAATCAAAGATTATTTCTGCGGAAGACAAACTTAAAACGGCGTATCACGAGGCAGGTCATGCTATTGTTACACGTCAAATAGGCAATCAAGACCCTGTACACCAGATTTCTATCATACCCAGCGGCAGAGCACTTGGATATACTTTATCTCTTCCCGAAAAAGAAAGAACAAGTGTATATAAGCAAGGCTTACTTGATGAAATATGCATTTTGCTCGGTGGTCGTGCTGCCGAAAAAATAATGTGCGATGATATTTCCGGCGGTGCATCAAACGATATGGAACGTGCAACCGGAATCGCAAGACAGATGATAACCAAACTCGGCATGAGCGATATTCTCGGCCCTGTGGTTTATTCTGCCGAAAACAATGAAGTTTTCCTTGGCAAAGATTTTGGTACAACAAAGAATTATTCCGAAAAGGTTGCAATTCAAATTGATGAAGAGGTTTATAAGTTTGTAACATCCGGTTATGAACGCGCTTTGAAGATCTTGGAAGACAATAAAGATATAATGATATTTATTGCCAACTATCTTGTTAAGCACGAAATTATGGATGCTGAACAGTTTGAACTTTGTTTTGCTGAAGGTGTAACAGAAGAAATGCTTGATGCTGTTACCGAACGCAAGAAGAAAGCAAACGAAACCGAAAACCAAAACCGCAAGGAAGAACTTGAAAAGCAAAAGAAACAATCTAAAAAAGAAAAAGATAACGACGAAACGCAGATTTTCGCGTCAAACAAAAATGATGATGACGATGATAATAACGATTTGTTTTCTGAGGATATCTTAAAACACTAATGGATCTGCTCTGTCGTAGGCTTTTTGCATGCGACAGAGTAATTTTCTGCATAAATCAAACGTAATGTGTCAATTATCTCAATATAATATTGGAGGTAGTTACATTGGAACAAACAAAATTTACGATAACACGCAGAACAGTTACGATCGCATCGCTTTCTGCAATACTCATAACTTCTTTGATTTTAGCAATAGTGTCATTTTCTATTAGACGATTACCCGAGGATAATAGCGTAGAAACGGATTCGTCAGCGGGTTCAAATATTATCGAAGAAATGTCCGAAAGTAGTGACAAAGATTCATCGTTAATAAGCAATGATGAAAGTGTCGGTGTTTCTGATGTGTTTGCCGAATCTAATGATTCAAGCGTGAGTGATGATAACAGCGACGTTGAAAATACGGATGAATTTGAAATGACGCACGGTTGGATAATAAACGAATACGGGTACACTTATGTTTATAACGGATGCGGATATGAACAGTTTAATTATAAAACATCAGCACTTGATCGCTATATAAACAGTTTTGATAACCTTGTTTCGGTCTTACCTGAGAGCACGCGTATTTTTAACATTACTGTTCCTGTTAGTTCCACTTTTGCATCTATCCCGCGTGAGATATATACGAATGATAATTTTTATAATCAGTCTCAATCGGCATTTGTTTCAACAGTTGCATCAAGAAATAGCGAAAGAATTATTGATGTACCCATTGTCGCATTACTCGAGGAACAATACGACAATGGAGAATATGTATTTTTTAAAACCGATAAGAACTGGACATCGCTCGGGGCGTACAGCGCATATCGCGCTTTTTGCGAAAAAGCGGAACTGACGAGTTTTTCAATCGAAAGTTTTAATAAAAAAGACATGGGTGATTATTTAGGCAGTTTCTATAATGCTACTAAATTAGATGCAATGTACGAATCGCCTGATACTTTGATCTGCTACTCCACGCTGCCGACAGTCAAAACATCGCTAACGGTTTATGATTCGGGTATGGTATATACCGATTATGAACTCTGTGATAATAAGACTTCCTTATATACGGGATATAACGTATTTCTCGGAAGAAGTGCGGCTCGATACGAGGTTAGTACAACTGCCGAGGGCGGTTCCTTGCTCATCATCGGGGACAGCAGTGCATATCCGCTTGTTCCGTATTTGACCGCGCACTATAGCAAAATTGATGTGATCGATCCTCGAGAGTTTGATGAACATTTAACGGAGTTCCTTTCTCAGCGTGAATATGAGGATTGTATTACGATGTGTTATTCGACCAATGCAGTTAGTGGTGAATATGTTCCTGCGTTTAATGTAATAACAGGAGAAAATAATGATGAATAAAACAATTCTCGGCGGTTTTGTTTCGGTAAGAAGTGTTATCGAAGCAAAAAGTCGTCACATCTATAAGATTTATATCGAACGAAGCAGATACGATAAAATAATGCGCTCAAATCTTCGCGTATCTGAACAACGACAATATTCCGCTTTAATAAACAGCGGTGCAGAGTGGCAAATTATCGACACCGAAGCGTTCGAAAAAATTATGCCCAACCCCAATGCAGGTGGTATCGCTGCCGAAGTAGGGGAGAGAATTTTTACACCGTCCGAAGAAGTTTTCGCCATTCGGGACGGTTACATAGCAATGCTGGACGGAATTGAGGATCCATTCAATTTCGCCTACGCGCTTCGTTCGCTTTACGCATCGGGCGTTGACGCTGTTATCTTGCCCGAACGCAATTTTTTCTCTGCGAGTGATACGGTTGTACGTTCCTCTGCGGGTGCTTCGGAGTTGATTAATGCTTGTATAGTTCCCGATCTTACCGAAGCATGTAAAAAACTTAAAAATAACGGATATTTAATTGCATCAACTGCCAAAACTAACAAAGCAAAGGATTTATACCGTTGTAAGATAAAACGTCCGTTTTGTGTTGTGTTTGGTGGCGAAAAACGCGGTATTTGCAAAGAAACACTCGATATATCTGATATGTGTATTAAAATTAAATATCCGCGTGATTGTCATTATTCGCTTCCTGCTTGTAGTGCTATTTCAATTATTTCATTTGAATGTGCGCGTAAATTAGACATCGCTCATCGGTGAAGTACTATTTCGGGTATTTTGCCCATAATTAATGTTTCTGCAAGTACGATTTCTGTTTCTATATAACTTCTGTATTCATGAAACGGGGCTAAGCATATTATCTCGGTTGAAAACGATATAGATATACGGTGAAGTGTTTGATTAATACCGCTTGACAACAGTTCACTTTTAATATCATATTGGGCTGTGCCGACGGGTATTATTTTGATATTAATCATTGGACCGCTTCCCGAAAGCATTTTTGATCCCATTGCGTTCCCTAAGGGAATACCGAAAGTGGTGTTTGTTGAGATGATTGCATTATAGATCTCACCCGACAATTCCAATGCAATAACATTGACTTTTGATGTTTCAACGGTGATTGATGAAATACTACCGTCCGTGTGGTTATTTATAATCGCCATTTCATTATAGTTATGCTTCTTATTGTTTAAATTTTCTGCTAACGTTTTGTTGATTTCAAAAGTGACCGTACCTTTTATTCCTAATTCGGCGTATGTATCACAAGCTGTCGGATAGTTTCTTGCAAACTGTATAATTAGAGATGCGGTTACTAAAAACAAAGAAATTATTATCATCCTTAATTTACGTTTCATATTAACACCCAATACATTTTATTCATACTAAAATATAATATTTCCTATGAGGTCAAATATGAAGTTTAAAGTCACTTATGCCGACTTATTAAAAGGAGCAAGTATACTTTTCGGTTCTATAATTTATGCTTTCGGAATGAACTGTTTTGTAGTTCCTACGGGATTATACACTAGCGGTTTACTTGGTTTGGCGCAAATTATACGTACTCTTTTAGAAACATATTTTTCTGTAACCTTTTCTTTTGATATTTCGGGTATAATTTCTTTTGTTTTGAATATTCCTTTAATGTTATTCGCCTATAAAGCGGTTGGCAAAAGTTTTATTATTAGAACTTTATTTTGCATCTTGATACAAACCGTACTACTGTCAGTAACCCCTATAAACTTGATAATCGAAGATTCATTAACGTCATGCATAGTAGGCGGTTTAATGTGTGGATTTGGCGTAGGAATTTTGTTGCGTAACGGCGGTTCAAGCGGCGGAGTTGATATAATCGGAATGTATTATACCAAGAAAAGTTCGTACAGCGTCGGCACAATTAGTATGACTTTGAATATTTTTGTTTATGCTTGTGCTTTTTTAGTGATTCGTGATTTAGAAAGAATCATATATACATTGATTTATGCTGCAATCAGCACTATTGCGTTAGACAGAATGCACGTACAAAATATTAATAGTGAAGTTATAATTATTTCTAAGCATAAGAATACCGAAATACAAGATGCGATAATGAACGAAATGCATCGAGGTGTTTCTTATTGGGACGGATACGGTGCTTACACAGGCGAGGGCAACCGTGTGCTATATATTATTGTTTCTAAATACGAAGTTTCACAGTTAAAAAGAATTGCGAAAAAGATCGACCCTAATTCATTTATCGCAGTTAAGAACGGAATAGATATAACCGGTAATTTTCAAAAAAGATTATAGAGGGATAAGTTATGCATATACTTACTATACTTGCGTATGGCATAAGTCTTTCGATGGACGCATTTGCTATTTCAATATGCAAGGGAATTGCTCTTGTAAAGGCAAGAACTGTAGATGCCCTTAAAGTAGGTGCTTATTTTGGTATTTTTCAAGGTCTAATGCCGCTTTTGGGATATTTTCTTGCTAATTCGTTCCGTGAATACATAGAAGCGTATGACCATTGGATCGCCTTTGTGCTTTTGTCATTCATTGGAGGAAAAATGATTTACGAAAGTTTTCATCCCGATGATGATAAAGATGATGATAAAGCCCTTTCTTTTATAAATATGACTATACTGTCACTTGCTACAAGTGTTGACGCCCTTGCTGTCGGTATTGCTTTTTCTTGTGACGGAATGCAACTTATGAATAATGGCTTAATCATGGGGATTTTTGCATCCTGCCTGATTATTTGCTGCACTACATTCATACTCTCTGCAATAGGTGTGAAATTAGGAAAATTGCTTGAATGCAAGATAAAAAAGGGAGCAGAAATCGCAGGCGGTGTTGTTTTGATACTGCTTGGTACGAAAATCTTGATAGAACATCTTACCGCAATGTAATAATATAAAAAATCAGCAGTTAAGGCTAAATACCTTACTGCTGATTTTATTATAGATAATTTTAAACTTCGGTTCTGCCTTCGATGGCTTTCATTAACGTAACCGAATCGGCATATTCCAATGTAGCGCCAACAGGCAATCCATAGGCAAGGCGAGTTACTTTTGTACCGAAAGGCTTTATCAAGCGGCCAAGATACATTGCAGTTGCTTCACCTTCGACACTTGGGTTAGTCGCTATGATTACTTCGCTTACACCATCTAAACGCGAGAGCAATTCTTTGATCTTTAATTGCTCGGGACCGATTCCGTCAACAGGGGAAATAACCCCGTGCAGAACATGGTATTTTCCGCTGTATTCGTGTGTTTCTTCAATGGCTTCCAACGCTTTATTATCTTCCACAACGATGATAGTATCGTTATTACGGCGTTCATCTGCACACATTGCGCACACTCCATTTTCGGAATATGCTTGACATACAGAGCAAAGATGTACGCTGTTTTTGGCATCAACGATTGCCTCGGCAAATGTTTTTACTTCATCTTCACTCATCTCGATGATACGGTATGCAAGACGCGAGGCGCTTTTTCTTCCAATACCCGGTAGCGAAGCGAAGCAGTTGACGAGTTTTTCAAGTGACGGAGTCATTTATTTGACCTCCAGATTAAAACATGCCCGGCATTCCGGGGATATTTCCGGTAATCTTTGCCATTTCATCAGAATTAGTGTCTTCGACACGTTTGATTGCCTCATTTACTGCGGCTACCAAAATATCTTCAAGTGTTTCTTTATCATCAGGGTCGATTATTTCGGGTTCGAGAGAAATAGATAGAATTTCTTTTTTACCGTTTATCTTTACATTAACAACACCGCCGCCCGCGCTGATGTCGTATTCGCGTTCTTCTAATTCTGCTTGTTTGGTTGCCATATCTTCTTGCATCTTTTGTGCTTGGCGCATAAGTGCATTCATATCCGAAGGGCCGCCGCCCATTCCTTTAGGAAGTCTTACTTTCATATCTTTTCTCCTTGAATTTTATTCATTAAAGTTCGTCCATAAACGAAACTTGGTTTGTGTTAGTATCTTCTGTTTTTGCTTCTTCAAAAATAATATTGACAGGTTTTCCTATTGCGGAAATAAATGCATTATTAAGAGAAGTTCCGCTTTCTAATTTGATCATATCGATAGTAAATTTATCGGAAACTACGACCACATCATCGCCTTGTAAATAAATTTTCGCTTTCTGCAAAAACGATAGCAGGGAAGGGTTGTCCGAGAGAAATTCATAAACTTCAGAAATATTCGGGAACGGTACTCTGTCAAATTCTTTGTTATCAATAGTGTTTATAGGTTCGTTTGATTGGTTCTGCGTAGTTTCTTCAAACACTAAGGGAGTATTATTGGTTTCCTCTGATTGTTGTAAGGATACCGTGCCGGTAGCCGACAGAACTGACAATTTCTTCTCAAGTTCGGAAATACGTGCGGCAAGTGCTTTTGGCGAATCCGATATCGTCTTGTCACACATCTTGATAACGGACATCTCCAAAACAACGCGTTTGTTCATTGCGTATCTTGATATCCTACTTTGAGTTTCCTCAAGAACCGAACTAAGATAAAATAACTGTTCGGGAGTAAATTCTTCGGAAATTTTTGCATATTCCGGCTTGATCCTTCCGGTCTTGCCGAACTTGACAAGTTGTTTTTCAATTATTACATCGCGCACTGCCATGGATAGGTCATCAATAAAGACAGAAATATCTTTAGAAGAACGATGTATCCGATCTATTATATCCATTGCATCGGGGACATTTTTGTTGGCGATTGCATGTAAAAGCGAATAGATAGTTTCGTCACCCGCAAGTCCTAACACATTACGTATTGATTCTGTAGTGAGCGCACCGACGCTACCGTTAGAACACGCTTCTAAAAGCGATAACGCATCTCTCATAGAACCGTCGGCAAGTTGGGCCAAAAGTTCTGCAGAACCGTCAGCAAGTTCTATGTTCTCTTGTTCTGCAACAAATAAAATCCTTTTGCTGACAGCCTCGGCATCAATTCTAGAAAAATCGAAACGAATACATCTTGAAATAATAGTCGGGGGAAGTTCGTTGATTTCGGTTGTTGCAAGTATAAATACTACATATTCGGGAGGTTCTTCAAGTGTTTTTAACAATGCGTTGAACGCACTATCTGTAAGCATGTGAACCTCATCAATTATATAAACGCGCTTTTTGAGAACCGACGGGGGATATACCACTTCATCGCGCAAGTCGCGAACGTTGTCAACTCTGTTGTTACTGGCAGCGTCGATTTCGAGAACGTCTGTCGCGCTACCGGAATCAATCGCTTTGCAAGAAGAACATTCGTTACAAGGATTGCCGTTGACCGGATTTTCGCAGTTTACTGCTTTTGCAAGAATCTTTGCGGAGGAAGTTTTACCTGTACCGCGCGTTCCGCAAAAGAGGTATGCGTGAGAAACTCTATCAGAAGCACATTGCTTTTTTAATATGGAGGTAATGTGTTCTTGTCCGCAAATTTCGTCAAATATACGCGGACGCCATTTTCTGTATAGCGAAAGATACATAACAAACACCTCCCTAATTTACAAATTATGAGATACGAAATATGACCATACACCCCATGTCGAACACAATTTCCGCCCGGAAACCGAAATCGCCTCTCAAGACAGGCACCCTTACGGCACATCCGTAGATCTGCTTAATGCTGCTTGGTTCCCCACCTGACATAATTCACAGGTACGAATTGCGTAAGGACCCGCCTCTCGGCAAGGCTTCTTCGGCGCAGCAACACAAACTGTGCCCTCGATGGGTTTTCACCCCCACTATAGCGGATTGTGGGTACAAGGCACCGCTAACTCCCCGGTTAGTATGGCCATATTTCGTATCTCATCTTTCCACATTATATCACAGCAACTATTGATTTTCAAGTGCTTTTTGTAATAATGTTTGTTGCGTTTCTGATTGACAAATATATATATTTAGAGTATAATATCTAGTTAAGGAGGCGACTATATGAAAACATCATTTTTTAAAATTTTCTTTTCAAAAAGAAGCGAAGAACAATGGCTAAATGCCATGGGTGAAAAAGGATACGCGCTTACCGAAATTAAGGATTCACAATATTCTTTTACTTTATCCGATAAAGATAAATATACTTATTCGATACAATACCTCGATTGTTCTCCTAAAAGTGAAGATGCTGTTAATTACTTTAAGTCACTTGAAAAGGATCATATTAAACCATTGGTTTCTTCGGGCAATTGGGTATACTTTGCCAAGTCCAACGGTACTATTACGCCTTCCTCTGAGGTATACAGAAAGAACGCTGTACCATATTTTTGGAGAGCGTTATATTTGCTGTTTTTTGCTGTTTGCGGCGCAATCGTGTGCGGTTATCAGGCGTTTTCGATCGGATATCTTGAACGTATCGGACATACAGGAAAAGGCATGATAGAAAAAACCTATGAAATATCCCAAAAAGGTGGATTTTACAACAAATTATTGAATGTTGTAAAACATATCGGCAACGCTCTCTTTAAAACGCTTAATGAATATTTTAAATTATGGACAAGCATATTTGGTGAAAGTGATGCTATCGCAGTTATTTCGATAGTTGCACCAATAACTATTGTTTTATTAATTTTAGGTGCATTAAATTTAGAACGATACTTCACATATCGTTCGTTGCGCAAGAAAACGATGATTCAAGAAAGTTCTCCTTTGGAAGAAACAGGAGGGGATATTGATGCAGAGCAAAACATATAGTATAAAACTTTCCGAAGTTGTAGAAAGATATAATTTAGAAATTGTATATGTCCCCGACAATTATGAGGATATTCTTGTATCCCGTTCGGATTTGAGCCGTCCTGGACTTCCTCTTGCTGGATTCTTTTCTAATTTTGAAAACGAACGAATACAACTTATCGGAAACATGGAACACAGTTATTTGGCATCTCTTTCGAATTTGGAAAGGCATGAATCCCTTAAGAAGTTTTTTTCTCTTGCGGTAAAAGCGGTTATTGTCACAACATCACTGCCGGTTTTCCCTGAAATGATTGAAGAGGCTAAGGCTAGTAAAACTCCGTTGTTTGTCAGTTCGATGCAAACTTCTGTATTGATGGCTACAGTCACTTCGGGGTTGAGCGTTTCATTAGCAGAACGTATTACTCAACATGGTGTTCTTGTTGAAGTTTATGGCGAAGGCGTGCTTATACTTGGTGATAGCGGCATCGGTAAAAGCGAAACTGCCATTGAACTTGTAAAGCGCGGTCACAGATTGATAGCCGACGATGCGGTAGAAATAAAAAAAGTATCTGCAATAACGCTTGTAGGAAGTGCCCCCGAATTGATTCGACACTATGTTGAATTACGCGGTATAGGTATAGTTGATGTGCGCCGAATTTTCGGTATGGGTTCGGTTAAGGATTCTGAAAAGATTGACCTTATTATCAATTTTGAAAACTGGGTACAAGGCAAACTTTATGATCGCTTCGGTCTTGACTCCGAATTTACTGAAATTTTGGGAATAAAGATACCGTCTATAACTGTTCCGGTCAAACCCGGTCGTAACCTTGCGGTAATTATCGAAATTGCAGCAATGAATCATCGCCAGAAAAAAATGGGTTATAATACTGCCGAAGAATTTGAGAAAAAATTGCTAGAACGGTCAGAAAGTTTCTGATAATTATTTTAGGAGTTTATAAATGTATTATCTTGGCATTGATTTGGGCGGAATGTCCATTAAAGCCGGTGTATGCGATGACAACGGGAATATTCTTGTTAAGGACACATGTGTGACCGTACGCGATGAGGACGGCGATAGAATAATTAAAGATATGGCGAAGTTATGCTTGAAAGTTATATCAGACGCCGGATTAACTGTTGACGATATCGAATATGCAGGTATTGCTTCTCCCGGAAGTGCCGATAATGAACGCGGTGTGATTATTTATGCCTCGACATTGCCTTTTTTAAATTATCCGATTTCGGCTAAACTTTCGGAATTAACAGGAATTAAGAAGATTTATATTGATAACGATGCCAACGCTGCCGCCAAAGGCGAAGCAACGTACGGTGCCGCAAAAGGGTATAAGAATTCACTGTTTATTACCATAGGTACCGGTGTTGGCGGTGGTATTATTATCGACGGTAAGGTATATTCCGGTTTTAATTTTTCGGGTGCTGAACTCGGACATATCGTTATTGTCAAAGATGGCAAAGAATGTCCTTGCGGCAGAAAAGGTTGCCTTGAAAGTTACGCGTCGGCTACGGCTTTGATTGAACAAACAAAGAAAAAAATGCTTGAAGATAAAGATAGCAAAATGTGGCAAATATGCGATGGCGATATCGAAAAAGTAAACGGAAAAACTGTTTTTGACGCCATGCTTGAAAATGACGCTTCGGCATTTGAAGTGTATAATAAATTCATTGAATACGTCGCCTCGGGAATAACGAGTTTTATAAATATTTTCCAACCCGAAGTATTGAGTATCGGAGGCGGTATTTCTAAACAGGGAGATATACTTATTGCACCTATTCGCGAAATCGTCGAAAGAGAACAATATTCACGTTTTTGTGATAAAAAGACCCTGATTAAAGTTGCAGAATTAGGGAATGATGCAGGAATTATTGGTGCGGCATCACTTGGTAAATAATTGGAGAAAATATGGAATTGATTTTAGAAACTGAAAAACAAATTTTAAATACTATCGCCTTACGCGGTATTGTCATTTTTCCGGGTACAACTGCAAGTTTTGAAATCGGCAGAAAGATATCAATTAATGCATTAAAAAATGCCGAGTCTGCCGATGAACCTCTCTTTTTGGTTCCTCAAGAAGACCCTGCGGTTACCGAACCCGAGGCAAACGATTTGATGAAGACGGGTGTAGTTGCCCGTATTCTTCATACCGCGAGGTTAAAAGACGGCGGCATACAAGTTGTTGTTGAGGGAATAAGACGTGCAGAACGTGGAGAGACATTTATAAGCGACGAAGTAATTAGTTGCGAGATACTTGAACGTAAGCCCAGACGAACCTCGTCATTTACTCAAGAACGTATCGCAACGAAAGAATTATTTGAGGTATTTACCGAATATTTAAATTACATATCCAAGCCGTCTGAAGAAATCGTTGAAGAAGTAAACAAACTTCGTGATTCTTCGCATATTGTGGATTTTCTTGCGAGTAATTTTATCGTTAATTTCAATGAACGCAAGATGCTGCTTGAAGAATATGATACTACCAAAAGAATCCGCAAACTCTGTGAGATATTTGAAAAAGATATAGAAATATTTAATCTCGAAAACAATATTCAACAAAAGGTACGTCACAATCTTCAAAAGCAACAGAGAGATATGTATTTGCGTGAGCAACTTCGTGCTATACGTAACGAACTTGGTGAAGATGGCTCTAGCGATGATATGGAAGACGGCGACGAATATTACTCGAAAATCAAATCGGCTGATCTTCCTGCGGATGTTGAAGAAAAATTACTTGCCGAGAATACCAAGTTGTCGAAAATGCCTTTCGGTACACCTGAAGCAACTGTAATTCGTAATTATATCGAAACCTGTCTTGAACTTCCTTGGAGCAAAAAGAGTAAGGATAGGCTCGATATTAAGGTGGCAAAAAAGATTCTTGATAAAGACCATGACGGAATCGAAAAAGTAAAGGAAAGAATACTGGAATTTCTTTCGGTCAAACAGTTGAAACCTGATTTGAAAGGACAAATTCTTTGCTTTGTAGGCCCTCCCGGCGTCGGTAAGACTTCCATAGCGAAATCTATTGCACGTGCCACTAACCGTGAATTTGTGCGCATTTCACTTGGCGGAATTCGCGACGAGGCTGAGATTAGAGGACATAGGAGAACCTATATCGGCTCTATGCCCGGCAGAGTAATAAATGCCCTTAAACTTGCAGGTACATCGAACCCCGTTATGTTATTTGATGAGTTGGATAAACTCACCAAAGACTCGCACGGCGATCCTACGAGTGCTATGTTAGAAGTTCTTGATGTTGAGCAGTATAACGCATTCCGCGATAATTTTCTTGAAATACCGGTTGACCTTTCGGAATGCCTGTTTATTGCGACAGCAAACACTACCGAAACTATCCCTGCGCCTTTGCTCGACCGACTCGAAATAATCAATATGGACAGTTATTCGGATAAGGAAAAACGCGCTATAGCCAAAAACCACCTTATACCGAAGCAGTTGAAACTTCACGGTCTAAAAACATCTCAATGTAAATTCACTAACGAAGCCGTTGATGAATTGATAACCGCCTACACGCGTGAAAACGGCGTAAGAGGGCTCGAACGCGAAATAGCATCTGTCTGCCGCAAGAGTGCAAAACGTATCGTCGAGGGCGAAAATAAGGTCAATGTGAACGTTCAAACGCTTCGCTCTATGCTTGGTCCGCAAAAATTCATTCCCGATAAGATATATGAAGCCGATGAGGTGGGTATCGTAAACGGTCTTGCCTGGACATATCTCGGCGGCGATATGCTAAGAATTGAGTGCAGTTCGATGAAGGGAAGCGGTAAACTTGAACTTACCGGACACTTGGGCGACGTAATGAAAGAAAGCGCTCGTGCTGCAGTAAGTTATATACGTAAACATTTCGATGAATTGTGTGTTGATGAAATGTTCTATTCAACTCTCGACATACATATCCATGTTCCTGAGGGTGCGATTCCTAAGGACGGGCCTTCCGCAGGTATTACAATCGCAACTGCCCTTGTCAGCGAACTAACCGGAAGAAGCGTTAAGCGCGATGTATGTATGACCGGTGAGATTACGCTTACAGGTAGGGTTCTTCCCATTGGTGGCTTGAAGGAAAAGGCGATGGCTGCATATAAATGCGGCGCTAAAAAGGTAATTATTCCTGCCGAAAATGCATCGAATGTTGAACAATTTGATTCGGAGGTAAAAGACGCGCTTGAATTTATTCCTGTTAAACATATTTCGGAAGTGTTTGAGATTGCGTTAAACCGTTAAAATGGAAATGTCTTTCGGAGGAATAAACCTCCATAAAACCGATTTGAAAATGACAGCGGGATTGCCATGGCAATTAATCAAAGGCGGCGCTCCTCAAGTTGCATTTGTAGGTCGTTCAAATGTCGGTAAAAGTTCACTTATTAATTCACTTTTAGGTAGAAAAAAGTTAGCAAGAGTTTCGTCAGAACCCGGTAAAACAATAACTGTAAATTATTACGAGGTTGACAACAAACTTTGTCTGGTCGATTTGCCCGGTTACGGTTTTGCGCGACGCGCTAAAAGCGACATTAATAAGTGGTCGTCGTTAACAGAAAATTATTTTGTTGATAACTCTGCTCTTACATTTGTATTACAACTTATTGATATTCGTGTTGGGATTACCGAAGACGATAAGATGATGCTGAGTTATCTTGATCACTATGACGTTCCTTATATGGTTGTCGCAACAAAATGCGATAAACTAAATAAGACACAACTTAACGAGGCCTGTACAAAACTGCTGTCAAGCGGTCTTTTACGTAGCAATACCGAGGTTATACTGTATTCGTCTTTAAAGGGGACGGGTAGAGATACACTTTGGCAAAGAATCATTGAAAAATCTCTCGGAGGTAATGATGATACACAATAATATATCGGTTCTTGACAACGGGCACCTCGCTTTTTCGGATGTCGATGTCGTAGAACTGGCTAAAAAGTATGGTACACCTTTGTATCTTATAGATGAGAATAAAATACGCGAAAATTGCCGTAAATATAAAGCAACGGTTGAAAAGTGTTTCGGAACCGAAAGTCTTCCGCTATACGCAAGTAAAGCACTTTGCTATAAAGATATTTATCGTATCATCAATAGCGAAGGTTTAGGTATCGACGTCGTATCCGGAGGGGAACTTTATACTGCGCTAAGCGTTGGGTTTCCTGCGGAAAAAATTTATTTCCACGGAAATAATAAAACGGAAGATGAGATTGCTTACGCGCTTGACAACGAAATAGGCGGTTTTGTTGTTGATAATTTTGAAGAATTATATTTCCTTAATAGCGAAGCAGAAAAAAGATGTATTGTTCAAAATATCTTACTTCGCCTTTCGCCCGGTATCGATCCGCATACTCACCGTGCAGTAGTTACGGGTAACGTCGATTCTAAGTTTGGCATGGCTATCGAAACAGGTCAAGCACTTGAATTCGTAAATGCTGCCATTAACTGCAAGAACCTCAATCTCGAGGGTATTCACTGTCATATCGGCAGCCAAATTTTTGATAAATATCCGTTTACCGATGCAGCAAAAATCATGCTTGATTTTGCTTTAAAGGTAAAAAACGAACTCAACTTTTCATTTAAGAAAATCAATCTTGGCGGTGGTATCGGTGTTCGCTATGTCGAAGAAGATCCCAAATCGGATATTGATGAGATTATGTGCGAAATTAAAAACGAGCTTGATAGGCTCGTTTCTGAAAGAGGTTTAGATAAACCGATATTCCTTTTTGAAATGGGAAGATACGTTGCCGCTAATGCAGGCATGACACTGTATACTGTTGGTTCTGTAAAAGAAATCAAGGGTTATAAAAAATACGTTTGTATTGACGGCGGTATGTGCGATAACCCCAGATTTGCGTTATATCAGTCTAAATACACCTTCTATAATGCAAGTGATGCTAATGGCGAATGTGATACGGTTGGCACGATCGCAGGTCGCTGTTGCGAAAGCGGGGACGTATTGAGCGATGACATTAAGTTGCAAAACTTCTCTCGCGGCGATATACTCGCAGTAGCCGTTACAGGCGCGTATAACTTTTCGATGTCATCAAACTACAACCGCGTACCAAAACCTGCTATGGTGTCGGTATCAAGAGGCACAGAACGGCTTGTAGTTAAACGCCAGACTTATGAAGATATATTAGCAAACGAAATTTAAAATAGCGATAAAAAGCGCGGCTTCTTTGCGTTGACGGTTAGTCCGTCAAGATAACCGAGGAGTGCGCTTTTTTTGCATCCTTTAAAAGTGACCGAGTATGCGCAAAGCGCTTGAGATTTGTACCCAATCTCTCGGTCCTTTTTGTTTACTGCATATTTTCCGTCGCCTAAAAGCGGGTGTCCGATATGAGCAAAACTTGCGCGAATTTGGTGTGTTCTGCCTGTGATTAATTCTATTTCCAGAAGCGAAAAATCTTTATTGCGCGAAGTTGAAACGGTTTTATACTTTGTTATCGCTTGTTTAGTTTCGTTGGACTCTTTGTTACGAACACGCACAATATTCTTGTCTGAATCCTTTTGAAGATTAAGTTTGATTTCGCCATCTTTGGGATTTATGATGCCATGAACTACGGCAAGATACAGTTTTTGAATTTTGCGTTCTTTTATGATCTCATTCATTTCACGCAAGGCGGCGGCGTTTTTGGCGGCAATAACCAACCCCTCGGTATTTCGGTCAATTCTGTTACAGAGGGCAGGGGCGAAACTGTTTTCTTCGTTAGGATTAAATTCGCCTCTCTCAATAAGGTATGCGGTTATGCGGTCGATGAGAGTATCGCCTTCTTCTTGTGTATCGGAATGAACAAGTAACCCCGATTCCTTGTCGGCAATTAAAATATTCTCGTCTTCGTAAGCAATAGTGACCTTGCCTTTTGTTTTTATATGCTTTGGAGCACTTTCGTTTAATATATCTTCAGGTGCAAAAATTAATATTAGGTCGCCCTCGCAAAGCATTTGGTTCTCTTGGACGCGTTTACGATTTACAGTTATTTTCTTCTTTCGAATTAGTTTATACATCATCGAAATAGGCATATTTTTGTATTTTTTTGTAAGAAATTTATCTATTCGCTGTCCGGCATCGTTCTTGCCTATGATGATCTCGCGCATAAATACCTCGCATTATTATTCTTTTTCTTCTGAATGAATCAAAGAGGATTTTTTCTTTTTGTGTTTTTTCTTTACGATAGCAATGACAAGTAAAACTATTACGGAAATTATGATTAATGCCAGAACAAACACTATCCAAGTGATTTTATTCCAATTAGTGAAAATCTCATCGGAAGAAAAATTGTTGTTAACATTTTTTCTTCCTTCAAGCGCAGCATATCGTTGAGGAATCGTGGAAATGTTATTCGTTCCCTTCGGAAAAGATGATAGGTAATCGGCAAGTGCCTTCCACTCTTTTACTTCGGCTCCATTAGCATCAACGGCGATATGTTTATCAAAATCGGTTATCTCGTTTCCGTTAATATCTTTGGGGGTAAGTTCAAGCAAACCGAACGATTTACTCTTAACGGTACCGAGTAACATTGCCGAAGACATACCCGAAACGACACGGTATAATTTATCGTCTTCGATTTCGATTCTATTGCCATTTTCGTCAGTAAGCCAACAATCATAAATGCGATTGAGGAACATTCTGTTAGTGTTAACGGAATAATGCAACCCCGAGCAATATAATTGAGCATAAGGCATTATCTGAGATACACTTGCATCAACTTCCGCTAAATCATACAACTCACGTCCATAGAGATACACAGAACAAAGCGGATAACCCGAAACTCCATCTGCGCCAATGCCCAAGGAACTAATTTCAAAAACCTGCGCGACGGTAACGTTGCCTTTGTCAATAGAGGCGCGTATAACACCTGCAGGAGCAACGGCTACGTCTATGGGTGTATATTTATTGCCCTCTGCTTTTTTGATTGCATATATGTAGGAATCGCTAATTATATTTCCTAATTGCTGCTCGGAAAGAGAATCTGACATGGATTCCTGTTCGGGAAAATCAAAGGGACTGTATGCAAGAACTTCATCGGCGCTATCGTAACCAAAACGCGATAAGTAATTTGAAATATCGCCTTTGAATTCCTCGGTCTTTTTAAGTATTTCGTTATCTTCGGGTATATTAGTGTCAATTTTAGTCAATGAATACGAAACCAGTGAAACATTATCATCTTCAATATCAAGCAAAATTTCACCGATATTTTTACCATATTCGCCACAAGATGCGATAATCGTATTCCCCTCGATAATAGGTTCGGGTAGGTAAGTATGAGTATGACCGCTAATGATGACATCAATATCAGGAACAGCCTTTGCTAATTTTGCATCCTCGTCTTTTACCGAATCTCCTGTGCCACCGTGAGAAAGACATACAATTACATCGGGCGAGTAGAGATTTTTAATTTCCGAGACCGTATCTTTTGCGGAATCAATATAATCGTCAAAAACAAGGTTGGACGAAGTAGAAAGTTCGACAGCGTCTTTGCCGATCAACCCGAAAACCGCGATTGTATAGTCGCCTTTTTTGATGATCGAATATTCATTAATATTTATATCTGAGAGTTCGTTTTCTGATAAATTGCTATCTTTAGAATTAATATTAGAACATAAAATAGGGGGTAGGGTAGTGCTGAATGATTTTGCAGAATTGATCATTTGCTTTAACGAATCAAATCCATAGTCAAACTCATGATTTCCGAGCGTTATTGCATCATATCCGAGTTCGCCAAGTAAACGGTATTCGGCAGCAGATTCTTTGAATATCGACTGATATAAGGTACCCATTGAAAAATCTCCGGCATCAAGAACGAGTGTATTTTCGTAGGCGTCTTTTGTTTTATCAATTACTGTCTTAATACGCGCAAAACCACCGACTGTCTCGCCGTTATATGAAAAAGAATCTATGTGAGAATGTAGATCGTGAGAAAAAACAATCGCCAAATCTGCATTCGCAATGTCTGACGCAGAACTACTAAAAGTGCACAAGGGGAGAAGTAAAATAACTATCAATAAATATAGAAAAGAACGTTTCATATTTAACCTCCGCATAACTGTGAATATTATATCATCATCTATCTCTTTTTTC
>JAZRUR010000044.1:0-3414 GCA_045652625.1 Eubacteriales bacterium
CATACAACATATTGAAAATCGGAAAAAATAAGGCAAAATAAGCAAAAACACTTGATTTTTACGGTTTTATGTGCTATAATTAGGCGTTAAAATTATGGGTGGTCCTCTGCGGCTCAGTACGAACACCTTAGAAAAAACGGAGGTAAAAGCTTTGGATATTTTGAAAGCATTTACAAATGAGCAACTTAAAACCGAAATCCCCGAATTCAACGTTGGTGATACCGTTAAGGTAGCACAAAGAATCGTCGAGGGAACAAGAGTCAGAACTCAGATCTTTGAGGGTACCGTTATCGCAAGAAAGAACGGTGGTATTTCCGAAACCTTCACTGTAAGAAGAGTATCCTACGGTGTTGGCACCGAAAAGACCTTCCCCATCCACTCTCCGAACGTACAGTCTGTTGAAGTTGTTCGTCACGGTAAAGTTCGCCGTGCTAAACTTTACTACTTGCGTGATAAGGTCGGCAAGAACGCTAAGGTCAAGGAAAAAATCTAAAACGGCTCTTTGGTGTCTGCGTTTCTTCGCAGACACCTTTTTCTATACAAAAAGGTTATTTTTGCCATAACCCACATAAAAATGCACTTAAAGGATTGTGTTTTAATGAACGAATTTGAAAACAACCTTAACGAAATACAAGAAAACAATGAGGAAATTCCTTCTGCCGAAAGTTCACAAACGCTCGATGTTGACGGGGTTTCTGAAATGGTTGTCGAAGAAAAACGGTCGCCGATGCGTTCGGTTTACGAATATCTCGAAACGTTTTGTTATGCATTGGCATTAATGATGCTTTTGTTCCTGTTTTGTTTCCGTTACGTTTCGGTCGACGGCGATTCTATGATGAAAACGCTTTACGATAAAGATAAGTTGATTATTTCAAATCTGTTTTATACTCCCCAAACCGGCGACATCGTGGTTGTCAACCCCGAAAACCACGGAGATAACCAAGAACCTATAATCAAGAGAGTAATCGCGACCGAGGGTCAAACGGTTTACATTGATTACGAAAATTGGGAAGTATACGTCGACGGAAATAAACTCGACGAGCCGTATATTGAGGCGATGCGTCTTGAGGAGCAGGAGCGTTGGGGCGAAGACGTTCCGATGAACGGCACGAATTTTCAAAAATACCGCGAGGAATTCACTATTGGCGAGGGCAAGGTTTTCGTCATGGGTGACAATCGCAACAACTCAAAGGACAGCCGTAACAAAGAATACGGCGAAATAGGCGAGAACCGTATACTTGGCAGAGTTATTGTTCGCCTTACACCGAATTTCGGTTCTGTAGATTAGAAAGATTAGGAGATTACGATGGCGGAAATAGTTTGGTATCCCGGCCATATGGCAAAAGCGAAGCGTCTTATTAAAGAAGCGCTTCCCAATATCGACATGGTTATCGAACTGCTTGATGCCCGTGCTCCGATATCAAGTACCAACCCCGATTTTAAAAGTCTTTTCGGCAACAAGCCTACGCTTACGTTGCTGACAAAATGCTCGCTTGCCGACAAGGACGAAACGAAAAAGTTCGAAACCGCGCTTAAATCCTCGGGCAGAGAGGTTATTGCAATAGACTGCAAGACGGGACAGGGTATAAAGAGTATTCAAAACGGCATAAAGAGTCTTATGCGCGAGAAACTCGCACGTGATGCCGCAAGAGGAATAAAACGTCCGATAAGGGCGATGGTCGCGGGAATAACTAATGTGGGAAAATCCACACTTATTAATACGATAAGCGGCACAAAAAAGGCGGTTGCGCAGGACAGGCCCGGCGTTACAAGGCATAATTCGCGTATTTCCGTACCCTCGCTGGGACTCGAACTTACCGACACTCCGGGTATACTGTGGCATAAGTTTGACGACGAACTTGTCGGGGTGAAACTCGCGTGTTTGGGCTCGATAAAAGACGATATTTTGGACACTTTGGAACTTTCCTGCCGTTTGATAGGGTTGATAAGAGAGAATTATTCCGAATGTCTTGTCAATCGGTTCGGTATAGAATTGAACGATGAAGATACCGACTACGAGGTTTTTGAAAAAATAGCACGACGCCGCGGATTTTTGCGTTCGGGCGGTGTTATTGATGAGGACCGTGCCGCGGGAGTTATTCTTGACGAGTTCCGCGCAGGTAAGATTGGGCTTATAACACTTGACAGGGCGTGAAAACTATGTCACTCGATTGGCAATATGAAATAACTTTCCGCATCGGGAACGAAAAAGTCGTTTGCGGCTGCGACGAAGCAGGTAGAGGCCCTCTTGCAGGTCCTGTTGTTGCGGCGGCGGTGATATTACCCGATGGGTTGTATATCGAAGGTCTTGACGATTCGAAGAAACTAACCGATAAAAAGCGAGAAAAGTTGTATAACGTGATCCGCGAAAACTGTATAGATTGCGCGGTTGCACACGCCGAGGTTTACGAGATAGAGAAGTATAATATTTTGAACGCTTCTATGCTTGCAATGAATCGCGCGGTTGCTAAATTAAAGTGGCGTCCCGAGTTGGCACTTGCCGACGGAAATATTGTACGCGGTTTTGATATCCGCGCCGTGCCCGTTATAAAGGGCGACTCGAAATGTCCGTCTATTGCCGCAGCATCGGTTTTGGCAAAGGTAACAAGAGATAGGCTCTTGGACGAAATGGAAAAGATATATAGCGGATACGGACTCGGAAAACACAAGGGATACGCGACGAAAGCGCATAGAGAAGCGTTGATATCGCTTGGCATAAGTCCTCTGCACCGACCGAGTTTTCTAAAAAAACTGCTTGGAAACGAAAAATGAAAAAAACGGCAAAGCAAATCGGAAGATACGGCGAGGATATTGCCGAAAAGTATTTAAAAAAGCGCGGTTGGCGCATACTTTCCCGTAATTTTCTTGCGCACGGCGGAGAGATAGATATAATCGGTTATCGGTTCGGCAGCCTTGTATATTTCGAAGTGAAAACACGCTCGAACGATGTTTTCGGCAGACCGTCGGACGCCGTCAACGCCGAAAAGGTATCAAATATCCGTACTGCTGCAAGAGAGTTTTTAAGCACTTATCGCACAGGCGGAAAAATTCCTGTTTTTTATCCTTTAGGGATAGAAAAAAGGCGCAGAATATATAAAGAACGAATAGACGTTATAGAAATTTATCTTTCGCCTGTTACGGGCGAAGTTAAGGAAATAAAACACATCAAGGATTGGGGAAATAAGATATGAACTACATCAGCACCCGTACTCCGAACAGCGAAAAGCAAACATCGGCATACGTTATAAAACGCGGTTTAGCGCCCGACGGCGGACTTTATGTTCCCGAAACGCTTCCTTCGCTTGACAAAAAGGATATCGAATCGCTTGTCGGTATGAGTTATACCGAACGCGCGGCATACATTCTTTCGCTTTTCCTTACCGACTATACGGCAGAGGAACTGAAAAATGCAGC
>JAZRUR010000045.1:0-7737 GCA_045652625.1 Eubacteriales bacterium
AAACTCCCTCGTAGACAAACGCAAAAAATTGGATATGCAGCTGTGGCGGAACTGGCAGACGCGCACGTTTGAGGGGCGTGTGGGCAACCGTATGGGTTCAAGTCCCATCAGCTGCACCAGAAACAAAAAAAGACACCAACAGGTGTCTTTTTTTGTTTCTGTTTTCGCGGGGACTTGAAGGGCGTACAAAAACAGTTCGGGGAACTGTTTTTGTAGCCACGGGTTTTCGAGTGAAGCGCCGTGAGAAAAATGGAATTTTTCGGCAAGGCGCGAAAACGAGAAAAAAGTCCCATCAGCCATAGTTGGATAGCAAGAACGTCAAAAAACGAGAGAAAAACTTTCTTATAAGTTTTCCTCTCGTGCTCTCTTTTCAAAATTTCAAAATACTTTTAATTCTGTTTTTGTACCATTTTGTATTCATCGTAAAAGCGATAATACTTACATCTTCCGTTATCGCGTGTAAGAAAATCTACCATATCGTCTTCATCAAGACGCGCATCGCATATTATATCGCCGGTTTCTTCGTCAATCCGCGCGAATTCGCAGGTTTCGCAAATTGCATCAGAACTCATAATCAACACAACTGCGGCTTTCGCGCACACCTTTCATGAATTCGCCTACGGCTTTATGCAAAGGATGAACGATATATTCTTTAAGATCTTCCCAACTGTTATAATCTGCAATAAGAACCAAATCGTAGTTTCCGCTATCCGCACATTCGGAATTAAGTTTTACATCGGAACGCAAAAGCGTAGGTATCTTACCCTGAAGGTCGATAAGCATTTTTGCGGCTATCTCAACATTTTCTTTTTTTGTTCTGCCCTCGGCAGACTCGAGAAATTTGAACATTACAATATGTCTTACCATTGTTTAGAACTTTCCTTCCAAGGTTTTATTAATATCTTCATTACCGTCCTTAACAACGCAATACCAAATATATCCGCCTTTTTCGGTAAATACGGCGGTCTTTAACGGTTCGGTATCCATTGTAGGGTATGCCTTGGCATTTTCAATTTTAAGATTGATACGCGCTTTAAGGAAAAGCATAAACTCCTCGGTGTTTGCGCCGTCTTTCATCTTAAAGATACCGAATTCACACGGTTTTATGGGTTTGGATTCATCTATATAGACCGCATATGCCTCGACATCGCCGAAATTGGGCATTTCAGCCGCATCGCCGTAATAAGAACGTATAAGGTCTTCATCGAGATATTCGCCCACCGTTTCGGATTCGGACGAATAGCGTTTTCCGCCCGAAAGCGAATATTTTTGGATTATTGCATCTGCCTCGGCTTCCAAATCAAGCGTCACGGCATTATTTTCATTACCGTCAGCAACTTCACTGCTTGAATCGCTTTCGCTATCTGTACAGGCGCAGAGTGTAAAAACGAGCATTAAAACGGTTAACATCAAAACAAAACGTTTCATTCCATTACCTCTTAACATACATTAATTCATATTACACATGATAACCTATTTTGCCCGATATGTCAATCGCTGCAAAGACAACATTTTTATTGCAAAAATTTTTTTGCTCTTTTATTTTTGCTTTATGTGTGTTATAATTCAGGTATTACATAAGCAATGTGGAGAAAATTATGGTATTTTCATCTCTGATTTTCATATTTGCATATCTCGCTTTTACGTTGGCGGTTTATTATATTGCGCCTTTAAAATGGCGTAATCTTGTTTTATTTATAGTTTCTTTGGCGTTTTACGGTTGGGGTGAGCCAAAATATATTATTTTGATGCTTATTTCTATAATCGTCGCATATGTTTTCGGCTTCTTTATAGAAAAATACCGCGAAAAATCCAAAGCGACAGCCAAAGTATTTCTTACTTTATCGCTTATATTAAATCTTTCGGCGCTTATCTTTTTTAAATATTACAATTTCTTTGCGGTCAATATAGGGTTTGCAACGATAGAAAACCTTACACTTCCCGTAGGTATTTCTTTTTATACTTTTCAGATAATGTCGTATTCGATTGACCTTTACAGAGGCGAAGTTCCTCTTGCGAAAAAATTTGTACCTTTCGGCACTTACGTAACCTTGTTTCCGCAGTTAATTGCAGGACCTATAGTTCGTTACAAGGACGTATGTGACCAACTTGAAAGCCGCAAGGAAACGGTTTCGCAATTTGCATCGGGCGTCACCCGATTTGTCACAGGTCTTGGCAAAAAACTCATTCTCGGCGACTCTGCCGCCGCTATTGCGGAAATGCTCGAACGCCAAAACGAATTTGAACCCACCGTTATCGGAACTTGGGTTTTGATGATATGTTACACTTTCCATATATATTTTGATTTTTCGGGTTATTCCGACATGGCAATAGGGCTTGGGCGTATGTTCGGGTTCCAGTTTGTCGAAAACTTCAATTATCCCTATATTGCCAAAAGTATTACCGACTTCTGGCGCCGTTGGCACATGACGCTCTCTACTTGGTTCCGCGAATATATCTACATTCCGTTAGGCGGTAACCGTGTTGGCAAATTAAGAGGTTTCTTTAATCTTGCGGTCGTTTGGTTTTTAACCGGTTTTTGGCACGGTGCAGATTGGAACTACATAATTTGGGGCGTGTATTTTTGGGTTTTCCTCGTTATCGAAAAGGCATTCCTCGGAAAAATTCTTCAAAAAATAAAGCCGATAGCGCATATCTACTCGCTTTTAATAATCGGGTTCGGTTGGATAATATTCTTCTATAGCGACTTAAACATGATCGCCGACACCGCAAAACATCTTGTCGGAATAGATGCCTTATTTATCGGTTTGGGCGGAATAGAATATACGGTTTTACGGTTACTTCCCTTTTTGATCGTTTGCGCTTTGGGTTCGACTCCATTGCCCAAAAAACTGTTTGAAAAGTTCATTTCCCGTTTCCCGAAAGCCGAAATTGTAACTCCTATTGCAACCGCTTTACTTTTTATTGTTTGTATAGCGTATATGGTTGACAACAGTTTTTCGCCGTTTCTTTATTACATCTTTTAAGGAGGGGGATACGCAATGTTTAAAAAATCGGAACTTATTACAGTAATATTGTTCTGCGTTATCGTTGCTTTGCTTACGGTAGCATTTATAGTTATCCCCGACCGCGAATTTTCCGAGCAGGAAAACCGCAATTTGGAACAGGCGCCGAAACTTGATAGCGAAAACTTTTTCTCGGGTAAATTTGCAACCCAAACAAACGTCTATTTTGCCGACCAATTTCCGCTTAGAGATACGTTTGTCAAAATCAAAAGCGGAAGTGAACTTGCCTTTTTAAAAGGCGAAAACAACGGCGTTTTATACAGTCATGACCAACTTGCGGTTAAGGATTTCAACGCATACCGTTCGCGCATACACATCACCGAAGACACCGACCGTATTTATTTGGATTCGGTCGAGGCACAACTGCAATCGGTAAATAAACTCGCCGACACGCTTACCGTTCCGCTTGTCACAGTCATTCCGCCGAGAACGGTTGACATTGCCGACAACAGTTTCGTATACGACCGTCCTGACGGCGACAAGGCTTTTGAAATTATGGAGAAAACGCTTTCCGAAAACACGGGATATATCAACACGCTTTCCCTGTTACGCCCGAAATACGAAAACGGCGAATACGTCTATTACCGTACCGACCACCATTGGACGACCGAGGGTGCGTACATCATGTATACCGAGATCATGAAGCGACTCGGCAAAGAGGACAAAATCATCAAGAAAGAGGATTTTGAAGTCGAATATATCGAAAACTTTTCGGGCACGACGGCAGCAAGAGCCAATTTTCCGTTTTACAAAAAAGATGTGATCGAACTTTGGCATCTTCCCGATGACGGAGAGTATGAAGTAATCGCCGACGGCGAAGTTTTGGACGGTTTTTACAACCGCGATTATCTTGATACAAGCGACAAATACTCGGTATTCTTAGACGGAACGCACGATACGACCGTAATAAAAAAGAAGAACGGAGAAGAACGCGAAACGCTGTTGGTTGCGAAAGATTCGTTTGCAAACTGTCTTATCCCCTTCCTCGCGCGGGAATATGATATCGTCGCATTAAATCTCGCAACAAACACCTATCTTTCGGCTTTTGCATCAAATTACGAAGCCGACGCGGTTTTGATAGTATTCAACACCGAGAACCTTATCACAACCGGACATCTTGGTAATTTAAGATAACGAGGACGGTATTATGAAAAAAGCACTCATGATTTTCACAGTCTTACTTCTTATCTCATCGGCAGTCCTTGCTTCTTGCGAAAGCGAAGGCAGTAATATCTCAGATGAGGTTTCAAACACCTCGTCTATTCAAAACGAATCAAGCAGAAACAACGCTTCTTCAAAAGACGATAACAGCAAAGAAGAAAGTGCTCCTTCGAACCTCGTAGAGCCTACCCCGCCCGAACCTGATACCGAACCGTTCGGTTCGCCCTTATCGGTAACGGGTTGCAGTTTTTGCGAAAAGCCGTATTTCGTACTCATCGGAAAATGTGCGTTAGGCGCCGAGGTTACGGGCGAAGCAAACGGTGAAAAAGTTACATCAAAATCTTACATGGGATTGTTTTCGTTAAGACTTCGCTGTGACGAACAATCCGTAAATGTCAAACTTTCGCAAACAGTAGACGGAGCACCCGTAGGCGATACTATCGAATACACCGCAACGCCCGTTTTGGCAAGTAACGATCCGTTGTGGGCGGTCGTTGCAGGTGGAGATTTGCAGTTTTTCTTCCAAAAATCGCTGCCCGATTTCCAAGGCACTAATCTCCCCTCTCAAGCAACGCTTGACAGTCTTACACAACGTGTAAGCAATAGATTGCAACAACTGCAAAAAAACAAACCCGATGCAGAGATAATCTATCTTATAGTCCCTTCCTCGATGACGGTATATCCCGAACTTGTACCTACCCAATACAAACAAGCCGAGGGTAAAACCAGATTAGACCTTGTTTCCGAAGCGCTCACCAATGGCGGCGCAACCGTTATCGACCTTAAATCTGCGTTTTCCGAGCACAAAAACGACGAAATGCCTCTATATTTCAAATTAGACAGTCATTGGTCGGAGTACGGTGCGTTTGTTGCATACACCGAGTTATTTAATCATATTTCTGACAAATTCCCCGATTCAAAACCGCGTGATATAAGCGAATTCAACTGGAAAGGCGATTATTATCAAAGCGGCGATATGTCGTATTATCTTGGGTTATCAAGGTACGGCATCAAAGAATATTCCTATTACCGCACTTTTAACGTTGCTATCCCTAAATCCATAACTTTTGTTCCGCGATATGAATCAGACAAAAGTCTTACTTACAATGATGCAGTAACCGAACAAAGAACCATATACACAGACAACAAGAATCTTCCGAACGCCTTTGTGATCCGCGACTCCTATTCAACGCAAATGTATGATATTCTTGCAGAGCGCATGAACAAAACCTACTATTCTGGCATGTGGAATTATATCTGGGACAATTCACGAATAAATTCATTCAAGCCCGATTATGTAATATATATCGTTGCAGAATGGAATCTCGATTATATAATTAGCAGATAAAATAACAAAAAAATGTCGCAAGATTAACTTGCGACATTTTTTATTGTTTGCCTATTTTACTTTATATGTACCAAGCACCATACGTTTAACGAGTATGTAGTCTGCCATATCAATATCGCCGTCAGCGTCGATGTCTGCGCGAGTTTCCTGTTCTTCGGTAAGCGTGTAGTTCTTTAAAACTGCACGTTTAACGAATATATAATCCACAATATCAACGTCACCGTCGTTATCTATATCGCCGAATGCAGATTCTGTAGTATCATCAATGGTAATTCGGTTGGATTTTAAAACCATGCAGTAAGGATAAGACGCTTCACAATAATAGGTGGCGCCTAATTCGTAATTCTTTAAAACACTTTCGTTTTCACCGTCAAGCGCTACGATCTCTTCGGTATCCGAAGACACGGCAACAACCTGATACCATTGAAAACTTGCATAATCGGAATACGCAACATCAAATTCGCGGTTTTTGGCATCGGGGTGTTGATATATTTCGGGGATGAATGCAACAACGTTGGACTTTAAGGTAGTATCGTTATCGTAAGTTGCTACGCAATAATAATATCCGCCAAGTTCTCCGTTTTGCAATTCGTTTTCGGTTTCGTCTTCAAGCAAGACATCCTTTTCGATTGTTCTGATATAAGCGGAGAACTTTGAATCCTTAGAAGGGGTGTATATCGAGATTATATAAGTTTCGTCAACGTCAACTGTGAATACGCCGATGTCGCCAATCAAACTATATGAAGGAGAACCGACGAAATCATAATCGGAATCGGTAATTCTGATTTCTTGAACTTCGGGACCTACGTCTATTAAAAGTTGTTCGCCCTTTTTCAGTTCAACTTCAAAACAGAAAAGTTCGTAAACGCCTTCGCCGTCACCGCCGATAAGCGTACCGGTCCAAAGGTTTGCGTCTTTGTCGTATGACGAATATTTTTCGTTTTCGCACGTCGCGCACTTACTCGACGCATTTTCGTCGGTAACCGCGGTATCGGTTATAATATGCGAATACCACTGATAACTTTCGACCTTGTCGCTGTCGGTCACTTCGAATACAGGATCATCGATTTTGGGTTGATGCTCTATCGCGGGGAGTGTATTGAAACCGACACGAGTTTTCGTGGCATCGGCAAACGTGATAACACATGCATAATTCGAAGCGAACTCAAGTTCACATTCTAAAGCAGAAGCGGTTTCATCTTCGATAATAACGTCGTCTTTATACCATTGATAGGTTGAACCTTCCTGATAGTTTTCAAGTAATTCAACATAAGGCTCGTATCTGTTAGGAAAATGAGATACAAAGTCATACGGGTCATAGTATTCGGGTTCGCCTTCTGCGATTGCTATTATCGAAACAGACGAGAACAACATCACAAACGCGATCAAAAGACCAAACACTTTGGATATTTTCATAATTTCCTCCGGAATAATATTATAAGGTATAATTTATTATATCACTCGCATTTTCGTTTTGCAATGTTTTTTCATTTACATTTCTGCTCATTCGGTGCTGAACATACGCTGTAAAAGCAGAAAAATGGCAATAACCGAGAAAAATATTAAGCGAAATTAAAAATCGTATTGACTTTTAGGAAGAAAAAAGTTAAACTTAATATGCAAGAAAATAATGCAAAAAGGAGATTTTAAAATGCCTCTCGTATCTACAAAAGAAATGTTTGAAAAAGCCTATAAGGGCGGTTATGCTATCGGCGCGTTCAACGTGAACAATATGGAAATCATCCAAGGTATCACCGAAGCCGCTAAAGAAGAAAACGCTCCTCTTATTCTTCAGGTTTCTTCGGGCGCAAGAAAGTATGCTAACCATACTTACCTTGTAAAACTCGTTGAAGCGGCTATCCAGGAAACCGGTCTTCCTATCGCTCTTCACCTTGACCACGGTGACACTTTCGAACTTTGTAAGTCCTGTATCGACGGCGGTTTCACCTCCGTTATGATCGACGGTTCTCACCATTCTTTCGAAGACAACATCGCTCTTACCCGTCAGGTAGTTGAATATGCACACGCTCACGGCGTTAGCGTTGAAGGCGAACTTGGCCGTCTTGCAGGTATCGAAGACGCAGTTAACGTTTCGGAAAAGGACGCTTCCTACACCGATCCCGATCAGGTTCAGGAATTCGTTGAAAAGACCGGCGTTGACTCTCTCGCTATCGCTATCGGTACTTCTCACGGCGCATACAA
>JAZRUR010000046.1:0-12567 GCA_045652625.1 Eubacteriales bacterium
TGACGCTGCTACCGCTGCCGGTGCAGACTACGTTGGTGCAGAAGAATACATTCAGAAGATCCAGTCCGAAAACTGGTTCGACTTCGATGTACTCATCACTTCTCCCGACATGATGGGTCTTGTTGGTAGACTTGGTAAGGTATTGGGTCCTCGTGGTCTTATGCCATCACCAAAGGCTGGTACCGTTACTCCTGACGTTGCTAAGGCTGTTACCGAAGCAAAAGCAGGTAAGATCGAATACCGTCTTGACAAAACCAACATCATTCACTGCCCTATCGGCAAAGTAAGTTTCGGTACCGAAAAGTTGGCTGAAAACTTCAACACTCTTCTCGGCGCTATCATCAAGGCTAAACCCGCTGCTGCAAAAGGTCAGTATATCAAGTCCTGCGTAATCGCTTCGACTATGGGTCCCGGCCTCAAGATCAACGCTGCTAAGATTGATGCGTAATCGCTAACGCTCTCGAATAAAAAGTTTTTTAAGAAAGTCTGTTTTTACAGGCTTTCTTTTTTTGTCGAAATTATCGGCAGCCACAACAATCGCTATTGAACATACACGAAAAATATGGTATAATACATACACTCTATAAAGAGGTGATATTATGACAGAGTTTTTGAACAACATTATCGAATACGAAAAGGAACTTAACCTTATTACCGTTGCCTTGCGCGTTTTCTTAGCCGTTATCTGTGGCGGCATCATCGGAATCGAGCGCGGACGGCACGGCAGTCAGGCAGGTATCCGCACCCACATTCTCGTCTGCCTCGGCGGTATGCTCACCGCGCTTATCGGGGTCTACGCATCAAGCGTACTCGGATTTGGCAACGACCCGCTCCGCGTTTCCGCGCAAGTCGTTTCGGGCATCGGCTTCCTCGGCGCAGGTATGATCATCGTCAAAAGCGACAAGATGATCACCGGTCTTACCACTGCGGCTATCATGTGGGCAACCGCGATAATCGGCATCGCTGTCGGTATCGGGTTCTATTCGGGCGCGTTTTTCGCAGTATTCGCCTGTGTGTTCACCGCCGCGTTCCTAACGCGTATCGAGCGCAAACGCAAAAAAGCGGCTTGTCTTTACATAGAGATCAACGAACTTTCATCTCTCGGCAATATCTCCGAGCAGATAAAGGCGATGCTGCCCGTTGATTCTCACATTGATTTTGTCCCTGCCAAGAGCAACACCGCCGGAAATTTAGGTTTGTACATAATATCTGCCAGTCTTAACGATGTCGACGAATTCAAAACCAACGTTTCGCAAATACACGGTGTGCAGTTTGTGATTAATGAGTAATTTGTTTATACAAGGGGAAACTTTTGAAAAAGTTTCCCCTTAAACCCTTTCAAAACTTTTTAAAACATAAACACAATAATATTACATCAAATTTGTTGCAACCTGCAAAACTCTAACCCCCGCGGTAAGATACAAACAAATTTGTCGTGCATACATCGCGAAAATAAAAAAATCTCAAAAAACTATTGACAAGCAATGGCTATTATGATATTATAACTAGGTCAGATTTCCATAGACAGTAGGCGCGAAAGCATAATGCACCGTAAACGGTCACCTGCCGAGGAGTTGAAAAGCGTTTTTAATATGCTCTTTTTATGCTCTTTTGGCGGTAATCCGTTCGAAAGAGCATTTTTATTTCGCGCAAATAAATTAGGAGGTATACGTTTTGGCTAACGCAAACATTCTCGAGCAAAAGAAGCAACTCGTCGCTGAACTCGCCGACAGAATGAAGAATGCTAAGGGCGGCGTTATCGTTAACTACCAAGGTATCACTGTTACCGATGACACCAAACTCAGAAGCGATTTGCGCAAGGCAGGTGTTGAATACACGGTTGTTAAGAATACTCTTACTTCCAAGGCTTGTGACATCATCGGTTTCGAAGGTCTTAAAGACCAACTCACCGGCATGACCGCACTTGCTACCTGTGCAGATGACCCTATCGCTCCTGCTAAAATCCTTGCTAACTACGCTAAGGATCATGAAAACTTCGTTCTCAAAGCAGGTTTCGTTGACGGTGAACTTCTCGACGAAAAGGGTGTGAAGGAACTCGCCGATACTCCTTCCAAAGAAGTCCTCATCGGCAGACTTATGGGCTCGCTCCAATCCGGTCTTTACGGTTTCGCTTATGCTATTCAGGCGATCATCGACAAGCAGGAAGGCGGCTCGGACGCTGCTGCTGAATAATTTCGGCAAACAAATTCTTAATTTTTAAAAAAACAAACTAATTAACGGAGGATTATATCACAATGGAAAAAATCACTCAGATTCTTGAACTTGTAGACTCTCTTTCTATTCTTGAACTCAAAGACCTTGTAAAGGCTCTCGAAGAAAAATACGGTGTTTCTGCTGCTCCTGTTGCAGTTGCCGGTGTTGCTGCCGCTGCTGCTCCTGCTGAAGAAGAAAAGACCGAATTCGACGTTGAACTTACCTCGTTCGACGAAGCTGCTAAACTTAAGGTTATCAAGGCTGTTAAGGAAATCACCGGCCTTGGTCTCGGCGAAGCAAAAGACATCGTTGTTAACGCTCCTAAGATGGTTAAAACCGGCGTTTCCAAGGAAGAAGCTGAATCTCTCAAGGCTCAACTTGAAGAAGCAGGCGCTAAGATCACCCTTAAATAATTTTACTGTCATCATTAAGTCCTTGGCGATAACCGCCAGGGACTTAATTTTTTTGTGCTGACGCTATATTATCATCGGGTTGCAAGATGTTGTCAAAAGGCTTTGACAGCGCGGCGTTTATAAACTCATCGGTGGCGAAACTCGACAATATGCCCTCGTCTGTTCCCTGCCCGTTTGAAACATCGTTTCGGTAATTGCCGTTTAATACCTTTATTGCGTTTTCGGTCTTTATCAGCCAATCGAAATTTACAAACCCGTGTGTTTTTAAAAAGTCCGATTCCTCTGCCTTTTCAAAGCAGAGTTTTATTTTTTCTATCGGCAACTTTTTAAGCAATTTTTTAATCGCCGCCTTGTGTGAATCCGAGAAAACCTCAACCCGTGGGTATGAGATGCAGATGCCGCTATACAGCGATTGCACTTTTTCGCAATCGCGTTCTGCTTCTGCTTCTGCTTCTGTTTCTGTTTCTGTTTCTGCTTCTGTTTCTCTTTCTGTTTCTCTTTCTTGTTCTGTCTTTTTTTCTTTCTTTTCTTTCTTTTGGTTCTTTTCTTTCTGTTCTTTCTTTTTTTCTTCTTGTTCTTTCATCACACGGCGTTCTTTCCATTCCGAAAACTGACCGTTATGCCAATCAAGTATAAAAATAAAGCCGTTTTTTCTGCCTATGTAACCGCACATTTCAAGCGCATCAAGTGCACTTACGACAAGTTCGGTTTCGAACCCCAAAACACTTCCGAGCATTGATTCGGTGTAGGGGATTTCGTCGGTCAGCGATATTATTCCGTTGGCGTTATTCCGCGCCGCCATGGTGTAAAGCATGTCGAGAATCAGCGCGAAAATGTTACCGTTTTCAAGGCTTCTCAGCATTTTCATACGAGGGTCGTCGTATTTATCTGTCGGTGTTTTAAACCATTTCATGTAGTAACTCATTTTTCACTCCGTTCTCGATGAAAAACACACGGTTTTTCATCGGTTATTTGTGTGGCGGTGTCCTCCACGTGTTTAATTATACATCACCGATAACGAAAAATCGTCCCGACTTTGTCGCGTTTTTCTCCCGTTTTTTTTCAAAAAAAGAAGACCTGCGCCGAACGGGCGGAAGTCTTCTTTTTAATATACAAATATTACTTTTTCAATGCCTTTTTTACTGCGGGGAAGATTGTTTCTGCCATGGAGAACTGACCCAAATCGTTCGGGTGCAGGTTATCTACCGCATACAAATCGCGCATCTCTTTTGTGAAATATTTACTGCTGTCGACGAAATAGACGTTTTCATCTCCGTTTTTCTTTGCGTTTTCGTAGGTTTTCTTCACTATCTCGATACGTTCTTTATCGTCCTTACTCGCCTTCGCATAGAACGGGTGCGTTACAAACACGATCGGAAGTTCGGGTTGTTTTTCACGGATAAGTTTGAAAAACGGTTCGTGAGTGGATTGGAGATGTTCCACCGACGGCGAATTATAGTCGTAATCCATTACGAAACACGATAAGTTTCGCGACGCGATATGCTCGGCAACCTCTAACTCGCCCATTGCGCTGCCCGAAAAGCCGTAATTTACGCAGTTCGCATCGAGCGCACGGCAGATTATGTTCGCATAACCGTTCGCAGGGCGCGAAACACAGCCGCCTTGCGTTATCGACGAGCCGTAAAAGGCGATATCCCCTACCGTTCTTTCTGTCGGTTCGCCGATTTTTGCATCTTCGGGGAAGCCGACTTCCATTTTTTCGACACCGCTATACAACGGCAGGTTTATCTGTACTTCGTTTATACCCTTGGGGAGTTCAAGTGTGCCGATATTAAAATCGGGTTTCTCGGCAAAGGTCTGCATCATTTTGCCGACGTAATTTCTATCCGTTCCCGTTCCGACGTAAACGTCTATACCGTATACGCCCCTATCGCAGAAGTGGTGCATACCGATACACGCGCCTCTTAAGGTTATTTTAATCGAAATCACGTCCGCATCGGTTATAAAGCGCACCGAACCGCCCGAGGTACAGGTAGCAAGACGGCGATTTTCGTTTGAATACACCTCTTTTTTACTTGCGTCAAGGCGATAATATTCGCCGTAATTATCCTTTGGTTCTATCAGTCCGCCGAGTTTAAAGGGCGGTTGTTTTATATCTATATACGTATAACCGTCTTCGTTCTTTTTATTATCGGTATATTTTGACAGTTGAGAGAGCATATTCTTTTTGAGTTTTACTTTTGAACTTTTGGGTTTCCCGAATACAAACCGTGCCATTTGATCAACTTCCTTATAAATTTGATATTAATAATTATAGCACATCTTTTTTATTGTTGCAATAAATTTAATGACATGGTATAATATATTATTAATATTATTCGGAGTAATGTGTTATGAAAGACACGGTATGGCTTGACGAGGAAAAAGACCTCTTAATGTATATAGACCAGACCAAACTTCCTAACGTTTGCGAAGTTTGTTCTTGCGACAACATATCAGACCTTTACGAGATAATCAAGCGCTTATCCATTCGCGGCGCACCCGCTATCGGTGTCGGCGCGGCTATCGGGCTTTATGCGGCGGCAAAGCGGTTTGAGGACGAAAGTGAGGACGCGTTTTTACACTCGTTTTCAAAGAGTGCCGAGTACGTCAACTGTTCGCGTCCTACGGCGGTTAATCTCTCTTGGGCGGTAAAACGCATGGTCGAATGCGCAAACCGCAATAAGGGCAATGGCGTTGACGCTATAAAAGCGGCTTTGAAAGCAGAAGCGAAAGCGATATATCTTGAAGATATCGACACCTGCAGAAAAATCGGCGAATACGGAGAGAAACTCATAAAAGACGGCGATTCTATACTAACCCACTGCAACGCAGGAGCGTTGGCGGCGGTGCGGTACGGCACGGCGCTATCCCCGATATACGTCGCGCATGAAAACGGCAAAAAGGTTCACGTCTACGCCGACGAAACACGCCCCCTCTTGCAGGGCGCAAGGCTTACCGCGTATGAACTTGCGGAAAACGGGATAGACGTTACTCTGCAATGCGACAACATGGTATCTTCGCTCATGGCGCAAGGCAAGATTGATGCCGTATTCGTGGGAGCGGACAGAGTCGCCCGTAACGGCGACACCGCAAACAAGATAGGCACTTCCGGCGTGGCGATAATCGCAAAGCATTACGGTGTTCCCTTTTACGTTTGCGCACCGTTTTCTACTATCGACTTTAATTGCGAATCGGGCAAAGACATTATAATCGAGCAACGCTCGGAGTACGAAGTTACCGAGATGCACTACCTAAAACGCATGACGCACAAAGACGTAAAAGTCTACAACCCCGCGTTTGACGTTACCGACAGTAAACTTATATCCGGAATTATCACCGAAAGAGGTGTTTTTACTGGTGATGAACTTTACAGACAAAAATAAAAAACTACTGCTTATCCTCAACCCCGTTGCGGGTAAAGGGCGCGGTAAGGATATTCTTTTCGAGTTGACAGAGCGGTTTACAAAATACGGTTACCGTGTCACCGTTTTGCCCACCGAGTCGGACAAAAAGACCGAAAGCGCCATAATCAAAGAGGCAAAAAACTACAATTTGATCGTTGCGGTCGGCGGTGACGGTACGCTTAACAACACGGTAAGCGGTATCATCAAGTCCGAAGCCGATGTTCCTATGGGTTATATCCCTCTCGGCTCGACAAACGATTTTGCCGCGTCGCTCGAACTTCCGAAAGACATAGGCAAAGCGTGTGAAAAAATCGCAAAAGGCAAACCCAAGGCTATCGACGTAGGCAGGTTCGGCGACAAGTATTTTGTATACATCGCCTGTACGGGGATATTCAGCGAGGCTTCCTACACGACCTCGCAACAGATGAAAAACGCCTTCGGGTACAGCGCATACCTTTGGAAAGGGTTGGCATCGTTAAAAGACGCCAAAAAGATGCGTTTTTCTATCAACGCTGACGGTGAAGACATCGAAGGCGACTTCCTTTTTGCCGCCGTATCCAACACGGTTCGCGCAGGCGGGTTGGTTTGGCTTCCCAAAAAGGAGATCAGTTTCGACGACGGCTATTTCGAACTCACGCTGATAAAAGCGCCCGTAAATATTATAGACGGCACGGCTTTGGTAAACGACCTTATAGTCAGCCGTGTGGATTCCGACAACTTCATACGGAAAAAGGTAAAACGCGCTCTGATTAAGACCGACCACAAAAGCGGTTGGGCGCTTGACGGCGAAAACGGCGGCGAACGCGACACCGCGGTCATCGAGATAAAGCAAAAAGCGTTGAGGTTTATCTATTAATAAGTTAAAATAGACTTGACTTATTGGGGCGAAATATGTATAATTGAAATGTTAGAAAATTAACGAAATTCATTCGGAGGTATAACGCAGATGAATTACGCACGCGTTGCGAGTATTTCTCGTTTTGTGCTGCTGCTTCTTGCTATCGTGCTTATTTGCTCGGTAACGGTTTGCGGCATTTACATCAACGACGATACACGTTTGCAGGGTATTTTTGAAGACGGAACTATCAGACTCGGTCTTGACCTTGCAGGTGGCTCGATCGTTACTTTCCAAGCAAAAACCGATGACACCGGTGACTCGCTCCAATCGGGTATGGACTCGGTTGAAACGGTTATGAGAGACAGACTTGACGGTCAGGGTTTGACCGAAGCGCTCTGTTATCTCACCGGCGACGATATGATTACTATCGAAATCCCCGACGTTGACGATCCCAACGAAGCGATCAACAACTTCATGCAGACCGCTAAACTTCAGTTCAAGGACTCCAAGGGCAACGTTGTTCTTGAGGGTGAACACGTAGAAAGCGCGTATGCAGGTTGGATGCCCAACGAACAGGGCGTTTCTGAAATTTGTGTTTCGCTCGAACTTACGGCAGAAGGTGCTAAAAAGTTCGCTACCGCTACAACCGCGGCTGCTGCTACCAAAGACTACATCGGTATCTACATCGACGGTGTTTTGATCAGCCAGCCCAGCGTTAACGAGGCTATCACCGACGGACGCGCAGTTATTACAGGTGATTTCACCGACGATGAAGCACAATCTCTCGCTAACAACATCAACGCAGGTGCGTTCAGATACGAACTCGTTCCCGTTGAACAGAGAACCGTTGGCGCGACTCTCGGTGAAAACTCGCTTTCCACTTCGCTTATCGCAGGTGCTATCGGCGTTCTTCTCGTTTTGATCTTCATGTGCATCTACTACAAAGTGCCCGGCGTAATGGCTTCTATCGCACTTGTTGCATACGTTGGTCTTTTCGGACTCGTTCTTATATTCTCTCAAGCAAACCTTACCCTCTCGGGTATCGCAGGTATATTCCTCTCTATCGGTATGGCGGTTGACGCTAACGTAGTTATTTTCGAAAGAATCAAGGAAGAAATCGACCTCGGCAAGAGCGCGAAAGCGGCTATCAAGGGCGGTTTCAAGAGAGCGTTCTCCGCGATCCTTGACTCCAACGTAACTACCATTATCGCCTGTGCCGTGCTTTACTTCCTCGGTTCGGGTACTATCAAGGGCTTTGCTACTACCTTGTTTATCGGTATCGTTATCTCCATGTTCACCGCGCTTGTTATCACAAGAGCATTGCTTTATCTCGGCGTTGGCATGGGTATCACCGAACCCTCGAAATACAGAGCATTGGGAAGGAGGGCTAAATAATGAGCAAATTCCACTTTATCAAAAACCAAAAAGTTACACTTGCCATTGTTGCGGCTATTCTTCTTGCAGGTATCCTCTCGTTTGTTATCAGAGGTTTTAACATCGACATCGACTTCTCCGGCGGTACAGAAATCAGAATCGACCTCGGCACAGAAGTTACTGCTGAAGTTTGCGACACTATAAACGACATTATCCGCAACAACGAAAAGTTGGGCAACGATTACGTTTCGTCCACCACCCAGTCTACCGATAACGCTAACATGGCGATTATCCGTACCGGTACTGCGGCGCTCGATAACGACCAGACTCTTGCACTTCAGGAAGCGCTCACCGAGCAGTTCCCCGATGCAGACACCACCAAGGTACAGATCACTACCATTCAGCCTACTATCGGTGACAGCCTCACCAAAAAGGCAATTCTTGCGGTTGCGGTTGCAGTTGTATTGATGCTTATCTACATTTGGATCCGTTTCGAACTTAAATCGGGTATCGCTGCTGTTGCATGTCTTTGCCACGACTTGTTCGTTATGTTTGCGGTTTACTCGCTTTTCCAAATTCCTATCAACTCCAACATCATCGCAGCATTGCTTACCATTCTCGGTTACTCTATCAACGCGACCATCGTTGTGTTCGACCGTATCCGTGAAAACAAGGCTAAAGCCGAAGCAAACACTCCGTTTGCAGACGTTGTAAACGCAGGTGTACATGATACATTCGGCAGAAGTATCAACACCACTCTCACTACCCTCTTTACTATCGGTATGATTTACATTCTCGGTGTTGACGCTATTCAGGACTTCGCTTTCCCGCTTATCATCGGTATCGTTGCAGGTCTTTTCTCCTCGGTATTCGTATCGGGTGTAGTTTGGAACGCACTTTATAACATCGGCGGCAAGAAAGAAAAGGCAGAATAATAGTTATAAAAAAGAACCTCGTACGCGAGGTTCTTTTTTTGTCGCTTCGCTCTCGATGAAAAACCGTGTGTTTTTCATCGTCTTTTTATGAACATCGTGCACTCGCGCCTCGCGCCTCACACTACGTGTTCGACACTCGCGATGTTCTTAGGGATAAAAATCGACGCACATGTCGCCGATTTTTATAGATTTCTATTGTATTTATTTTAAATTCGTAGGAAACACGGTTCTTTTTTTGCCGTCAAAATACTATTGAAAAAATGCGAGAAATAATGTATAATAGGTTGTTATAATATCATATAGGCGGAAACAAATATGACCGATATTAATAAGATACGAAATTTTTCTATAATCGCACACATCGACCACGGCAAAAGCACGTTGGCTGACCGTTTGCTCGAGTACACGGGCGCGGTTGAAAAGCGCGACCTTGACGAGCAGGTGCTTGACAGCATGGAACTCGAACGTGAACGCGGCATCACCATAAAAGCACGTGCGGTACGCTTTAATTACAAAGCGGACGACGGAGTCGAATACGCGCTCAACCTCATCGACACTCCGGGTCACGTCGACTTTGGGTACGAGGTTTCGCGTTCACTTGCGGCGTGTGAGGGTGCGGTGCTTATTGTTGACTCTACTCAGGGTATTCAGGCGCAGACTCTTGCAAACGCTTACCTTGCGGTCGATCACGACCTTGAGATACTTCCCGTTATCAATAAAATCGACCTTCCGAGCGCAGACCCCGAAATGGCAAAGCGCGAGATTGAGGATATCATAGGCATTCCTGCCGACGAAGCGCCCTGCATCAGCGCAAAAATGGGTATCGGCATAAAGGACGTGCTTGAACAGATCGTTAAGAACATTCCTTCGCCCAAGGGTGACAGAGAAAAACCCTTGGAAGCGTTGGTGTTTGACAGTTATTACGATTCCTACAAGGGCGTTGTGGTCTATATCCGCGTCATGAACGGCAGAATGAAATTGGGCGACAAGGTAAGAATGATGCACACGGGTGCAGAGTTTGATATTGTCGAACTCGGAACTTTATCTACCTTCGCGCTCGAAAAGAAGGAATATTTAGAAGCGGGTGAGGTTGGCTACTTCACCGCAAGTATCAAGAATATTGCCGATACCGACGTCGGCGATACCGTAACTTTGGTAGAAAACCCCTGTGAGAAACCTCTGCCCGGTTTTAAAAAGGCGCAACCCATGGTTTATGCAGGTATCTACCCTGCCGACGGCTCGAAGTACGGCGACCTTAAGGACGCGCTCGACAAGTTAAGGCTTAACGACTCGTCGTTTACCTACGAACTCGAAACTTCGGTCGCTTTGGGATTCGGTTTCAGATGCGGTTTCTTGGGACTTTTGCACATGGAAATCATCGAGGAGCGTTTGGAGCGCGAGTTCATGCTCGACCTTATCACCACCGCGCCGAGCGTTATTTACGAGATACACAAAACCAACGGCGAGGTAGTATATATCGACAACCCCACCAACTACCCCGACCCCGCTACTATCGAAACGGCTTGTGAACCGTTCGTTAAGGCGACAATCATTACTCCCACCGAATACGTCGGCACGATTATGCAGTTGTGCAACGACAGACGCGGTGAGTATATCGACATGAAGTATATCGACACCAACCGTGCCGAACTTCATTATCTGCTGCCGCTTAACGAGATAGTTTACGACTTCTTCGACTCGCTCAAATCCAAGAGCAAGGGTTACGCCTCGCTCGACTACGAATTTAAGGATTACAGACCGTCGAAACTGTCGAAACTTGATATTCTCTTAAACGGCGACATCGTCGACGCGCTTTCGTTCATCGTTCATTCCGAAAGAGCGTACCCGAGAGCAAGAAGAATATGCGAAAAGTTAAAGGACAATATCCCCAGACAGTTGTTTGAGATACCCGTTCAGGCGGCTATCGGCGGTAAGATAATCGCGCGTGAAACCGTTAAGGCGATGCGCAAAGACGTTCTTGCGAAATGCTACGGCGGTGACATTACCCGTAAGAAGAAACTGCTTGAAAAGCAAAAAGAGGGCAAAAAGCGCATGAGAACGCTCGGCACGGTCGAAGTACCGCAGGAAGCGTTCATGGCTGTCTTGAAATACGATGACGAATAATAAGAGTCTATCGTTATATATCCATATCCCCTTCTGCGTAAAAAAGTGCGATTACTGCGCTTTCTACTCGCTTCCCAACCAGAGCGAAAGTGTCAAACAAGCCTATTTTGATGCCTTGGTGCGTCAGATAGAGTTTTTCCCTAACGACAGACCGATAGGCACGGTCTATTTCGGCGGCGGAACACCTCCGATGTTGGGTATCGACAGATTATGTAAACTTATTTCGTTAATCAAGCACCGTTTTACTCTTACCGACGGTTGCGAAATCACGGTTGAAGTTAACCCGAAAACGGTTGATTTGTATTCGCTTAACGAATTAAGAAGCGCAGGTGCGAACCGATTATCTATCGGTGTGCAGTCGGCAGATGATTCGATTTTGGCTTCGATCGGCAGGATACACACCTTTGCCGATGCACAGCAATGTATCTCCGACGCACGTTTATCCGGTTTTGACAACATCAGCGCGGACATCATCTTCGCTCTGCCTAATCAAACCTTTGAAAGTTTTGTCGAGGGCGTTGATAAGATTATGTCAACCAACGTTGACCATATTTCTGCATACTCGTTGCAAATAGAGGAAGGAACGCCGATATTTGAAAAGCGCAACCTTTTAGACTTCCCCGACGAGGAAAACGAAGAAAGACAATATAACGCGATTTTGGAACTTGCGGAAAAACACGGGTTTAGGCATTACGAGATATCGTCATTTGCAAAAGACGGTCACGAATCACGCCACAACCTTAATTACTGGTCGTGCGGCGAATACTTTGGGTTCGGCGCGGCGGCGCATTCCTATTATAACGGAAAACGCTTTTCTGCCGTTAACGACGTAAACCGTTATATCGAGCAGAGCGCTATTTCGCTCTATTCGCCTACCGATTACGATATTGTCGAACCGATACCAAGCGACGAAGCCGAAGAAGAACGTATTATGCTCGGTCTGCGCACAGCATACGGCGCAATGATTCCCGAAAAGGCTTACGGCGTTGCGCAACGCATTGCCGACATGGGTTACGGTACTTTCAAAGACGGTGTACTTAAACTTAACAGCAAAGGTTTCCGTGTTTCTAACGCGATAATTGCCGAGATTCTAACCTAATTAAATATAATAAACATCAATCAACTGTTGCTATGTTAAACACATGGCAACAGTTTTTTTGTTGCGACTTTCGTGGGAAAAAGACGAGATGAATTGCTGTGAATTTTGAGTTAAACTAATCGTGGCGTTTGGGAAAGAGCGCGAAAGGAGGTTATCAACGCGA
>JAZRUR010000047.1:0-45465 GCA_045652625.1 Eubacteriales bacterium
ACTTTATGTTCCCGAAACGCTTCCTTCGCTTGACAAAAAGGATATCGAATCGCTTGTCGGTATGAGTTATACCGAACGCGCGGCATACATTCTTTCGCTTTTCCTTACCGACTATACGGCAGAGGAACTGAAAAATGCAGCCGAAGCGGCGTACAGTGTTGAAAAATTCGGCGGACCTGCCGCACCTATTGCGAAGGTGGGCGGCGATTATTTTCTTGAACTTTGGCACGGTCCTACAAGCGCGTTTAAAGATATGGCGTTGCAGATAATGCCAAGACTTCTTTCGCTTTCGCTTGGCAAGACGTGCGAAGAAAAGGACGCGTATATCCTCGTTGCAACGAGCGGCGATACAGGCAAAGCGGCGCTTGAGGGTTATTGCGATGTTGACCGCGTTCGTATTAAGGTGTTCTATCCCGTAAACGGTGTTTCTAACATTCAAAAGAAGCAAATGGCGTCGCAAAAGGGTAATAACGTTGACGTTGTTTCGATAAACGGCAACTTTGACGATGCTCAAAGCGGTGTTAAAGCAATATTTGCAGACGAAAACGCAAAGAAGATGCTTGCTGACAAAGGTTATTTCTTCTCAAGCGCGAACTCGATAAACTGGGGCAGACTCGCTCCGCAGATAGTTTACTATGTATCTGCATATTGCGACCTTGTTTCGGAAGGCGAGATAAAATACGGCGATTTGCTTGACGTAACCGTTCCTACCGGAAATTTTGGTAATATTCTTGCAGCATATATCGCAAAGAAAATGGGATTGCCGTTGGGCAAACTCGTTTGCGCTTCTAACCGCAACGATATTTTGACCGACTTTATAAACAGCGGTGTTTACGACCGCAGACGCGAATTCTTTACTACCGTTTCGCCGTCTATGGATATTCTTATTTCGAGCAACTTGGAACGTCTTTTGTGGTTCACCGTAGGCGCGGAAAAAACACGCGAATGTATGGAAAAACTTGTCAAAGAGGGTATATACAGCCTCGATGCCGAAACTATGGATATTATAAGAAACGATTTCGCGGGATTTGCTTGTTCGGAAGAAGATACGGCAAAGACCATTTCCGAACTTTTCTCGGAATGCGGATATCTCTGCGATACCCACACCGCCGTTGCGGCAAGTGCGGCAAAGCGGTATAAGTCGGAATCGGGCAATAAAATGCTTGTCGTTTCCACCGCTTCGCCTTATAAGTTTGCACCTGCCGTTCTTTCGGCTCTCGGCGAGGAGGTTCCAAAAGACGATTTCGATGCATTAGATAGACTTTTCGCTGTTACAAAGACCGCGATTCCGTCAAATCTTGCCGACCTTCGCAATGCCGAAGTAAGGTTTACCAAAACCGTCGAGCCGAGCGAGATGATAAATTCGCTTTAAGAGCAGACTGATAATTAAAACTGCTTGGGCTTAAAGGTTGCACAAACGGTTTGAGAACTGTTTGTAGCGGTCGACGGGCCAACGGTAATGTTAGGCGCGGTGCAGTAATGCACTCCGTCGTGATAGGCGCAATTCATAACGCTGCAACTTATGCCGTGAATGTGCTTGGGGACTTGGTTGAAAGATATTTCGTTCATTTTAAAGTTCCTTTCATTATAATATATATATATTATCCGCAAAAATCCAAAAAATATAAGGGAGAGCAAGAATGTCGATTTTCACAATCGCCGACCTGCATCTTTCACATTCGACAAACAAACCGATGGATATCTTCGGACCGCGTTGGGAGAACCACACCGAACGACTTTTTGATAATTGGCAGTCGGTGGTCAAACCCGATGATACCGTTATAATCGCAGGCGACATATCCTGGGGTATGCGTACCGAAGATACATTATCCGATTTTGAGTTTATCGAAAAACTTAACGGTAAAAAAATAATCGCCAAAGGCAACCACGATTTTTGGTGGCAGACAATGAAGAAACTCTATGAGTTTCGCGATAACATCGGCGCGTTCAGTATAGACTTTTTGTTTAACAACGCATATTTGGTTGAAAACTATATAATCTGCGGTACGCGCGGTTGGTTCCCCGAGGCAAATTACGGCCCCGATGACGAAAAGATTGTCAACCGCGAAGCAGAACGGTTGCGCACGTCGATTCTTGCAGGGTTGAAAATAAAAGAAGAACACCCCGATAAAGAGATTTTGGTGTTTTTACATTACCCCCCTGCTTACGGTGGTGTGAAGTGCGAACGTATCTGCGAGGTTATACATCAATACGGAATTAAACGTGTTTTTTACGGGCATCTTCACGGTGCGCAAAAATCGCGCTTGGTTCACCAAATCGCGGGTGCAAACCTTACGCTTGTTTCCGCCGATTGGCTTGATTTTAAGCCGATTGTTGTTGAGTGAAAAGGTTATAAGTAATAAAAAGGGGAATTTAAGATGAAAAAATTATCTTTTATACTTGCTTTCGTTCTGGTTTTCGCTTGTGTATCTTTTGCTTCCTGTGGGGGCGAATCTGAAAACAGCAGCACGGCAGAATCCTCTATGGTTGAGTCTACCGCGAACGAATCTTCCGAAACCTCCGAAACCTCCAATAATGACCCCGCAGAACCTATAGAAATCACCGGTCAGGTTATTTCCAAAGGCTGTCAATATGAAGTTCCCGGCGGAAAGGGTTACGTTGTTAAGGAGAGTACATGGCCCGTAAATTATACCGCAGACCTCACCGACGGCATCGCAGTTGATAGATTGGTTTACAATAGTTCTTGGTTTTCCTTTAACTCCGAACCCGATATAGACGGCGCGGCTAACCGTATCGACGGCGTTGGCACAGTAATTATCGACCTCGGCGAGGAAAAGAGCGTTACAGGTGTCAGAACCAACGTTTATACCGGAAACGAATCCTCTATCGCTCCCGTTGGTTCGGTTGTTGTTTGGGTTTCTAATGACGGCAAATCTTTCATCAAAACCGTTTCTCTCACTATTCCCGAGGCAAACACAATCGGTTGGGCGGAAGGCGGCTTTAACGCGGTAAACGCACGTTACATAAAGGTTGAATACACCGTAGGTGGCGAAGGATACCATATGTTTACCAACGAAATCGAAGTTTACGGCAATTAATTAAACAATAAAAAACCTCGATGAATTTCATCGAGGTTTTTTCATTATGGTAAGATGTCTTTTTGTATTTCGTTATTCTAAAATGTTCGAGGTGATATACTGAACGCCCCACGAAACAAGTTTTTCGGCAACGTCTTTGTTATCAACCGTCCAAACGTTGACTTTAATGCCTTCGTCGAGGAATTTCTTAACTTTCCATTCTTCGTCAAAAACGGCATAGTTAATATCAACGTCCATTTTGTTGGTTTTAAGTGTTTCAATAAGTTCGTCGGAGAATTGGCTTGTAAGGAACTGACAAACCGATTCGGGACAAACCTTGCGCAGATTTACAAGGTTTTCCATAGCGAAAGAAATGAAGACCATCATGTCAAGACTGTATTCCTCTTTGACAATCGCAACAACCTGCTCCATATGTTCTACGCTGAAAGAGCCTTTGAATTCGAGCACGGCAATCTTGTCATAGCGTTTGCAGATGCGAAGATAATCGACCAATTCGGGAATGCGCAGGTCTACACGTCCGCGGATTCCGTCGGTGTCTTTAAGTTGGATAGACTGAAGCGTTTGAAGCGTAGACTGTTCGGGGATAACGTAATCTCCCGCAACACGTACGGTGTCGTTATCGTGGAGAAGTATAAACTTGCCGTCAGCGGTAACGCGAACGTCGGTTTCGATACCGTAATAACTTCTGTTACCTGCCGCAACAAACGCAGACGCGGTGTTTTCCTTTTCGATACCCGAAAGACCTCTGTGTGCGATTACTTTTGCATTGCCTTTGTTAAACTTGATAGTATCCATTATTAAAACCTCAAATTATGATTATTTCGCAACGATGTTAAAGATTTTATCTTTGATGTAGATTTTCTTGATTATCTGTTTGCCCTCGAGATTAGCCATTACAGCAGAGTTTGCGTTGATAATTTCCCAAACCGCATCTTCTTCCGCACCCTTGGGAATAACAACGGTGCCCTTTAACTTACCGCATATCTGAACGGCAATTTCGATTTCGTTATCAACGGTAAGCGCTTCATCGTATTCGGGCCATTTTGCGAGCGAGCAAAAACCGTTTCCGCCGAGATTTTGCCACATTTCTTCACAAACGTGAGGAGCAAACGGGCAGAGGATACGGGTAAGAGCAAGTAGGCTTTCCTTGTCGATACTGCCAACCGCGTAAACGTCGTTTAAGAAACTCATCATTGCGGCGATAGCGGTGTTAAACTTCATACCGTCGATGTCGCTTGTAACCTTTTTGATGGTTTTGTGAAGCGAACGGACAAGTTTTTCGTCTTTTGCGCCGAGCATTTCATCAAGTGCGGCAAAGCGTTCCAAGAAGCGTTTGCAACCGCGAACACTGCTTTGCGACCAAGGTGCGGCGGAAGCGTAATCGCCCATAAAGAGGGTGTATGTACGCAAAACGTCTGCGCCGTATTCGTCAACAACGTCGTTGGGGTCAACAACGTTGCCCTTGGATTTACTCATCTTTTCGCCGTCGGGACCGAGAATAAGACCCTGCGCGGTACGTTTAGCATAAGGTTCTGCAACAGGAACGAGTCCGAGGTCGTACAAGAACTTGTGCCAGAAGCGAGAGTATATCATGTGGCGGGTAACGTGTTCCATACCGCCGTTGTACCAGTCAATAGGCATCCAATATTTAAGTTTTTCTTCACTTGCGAAGAAATCGCTGTTGTGAGGATCGCAGTAGCGGAGGAAGTACCAAGACGAACCTGCCCATTGAGGCATGGTGTCGGTTTCGCGTTTTGCGTCCGCTCCGCATTTCGGGCACTTGCAATTAACGTAACTGTCTATTCTTGCAAGAGGCGATTCGCCGCCCTGACCGGGAGCAAATTCGTCCATGTCGGGAAGACGCAAAGGCAATTCTTCGTAAGGAACGGCAACCATACCGCATTTTTCGCAATGAACTATCGGAATGGGTTCACCCCAATAACGCTGACGGTTAAACGCCCAGTCTTTCATCTTGTACTGAACGCCGCCCTCGCCTACGCCGAGAGTCTGCAACTCGTCGATAGCGCGACGGATAGAATCTTTTTTGTTGGTGAATCCGTTAAGGAATCCCGAATTGACCATTTCGCCGTCGCCTGTATATGCTTCGGTCGAAATATCTCCGCCCTTGATAACTTCGATAATGTCAATGCCGAATTTTGTTGCGAATTCCCAGTCGCGTTGGTCATGCGCGGGTACTGCCATGATTGCGCCCGTGCCGTAACCCATCATAACGTAGTCGGCTATGTATATGGGAATTTCTTTTCCGTTTAAGGGGTTGATTGCCGAAAGTCCGTCGATTTTTACGCCGGTTTTTTCTTTTACAAGTTGGGTACGCTCAAACTCGGTCTTTTTAGCACATTCTGCACGGTAATTTTCGATTTCCGCCATGTTGGAAATACCGCTTTGATATTTGTCGATAAGCGGATGTTCGGGCGCCATTACCATAAAGGTAACACCGAAAAGGGTATCGGGACGGGTTGTGTAGATACGAAGCGAATCTTCTTTGCCCGAAAGCGCAAAGTTTACAAAAGCACCCTCGGATTTACCTATCCAGTTTACCTGCTGTTGTTTTATGTTGGGAAGATAGTCAACTTCTTCAAGACCGTTTAAGAGTTTGTCGGCGTACTCGGTGATGCGTAAGTACCAAACGTCTTTCGATTTCTGAACGATATCGTTATGGCAAATATCGCATTTGCCGCCTTGGGAGTCCTCGTTGGAGAGAACAACTTTACATTCGGGGCAGTAGTTTACAAGCGCGGTATCACGGAAAACAAGTCCGTTTTCGAACATCTTAAGGAAAATCCACTGTGTCCACTTGTAGTAATCCACGTCGGTGGTGTCTACAACGCGCGACCAGTCGAAAGCAAAGCCTACGCGTTTAAGTTGGCTTGTGAACTTTTCGATATTCTTGTCGGTAACTGCTCTCGGGTGCATACCTGTTTTGATAGCATAGTTTTCGGTGGGCAGACCGAATGCGTCAAAGCCCATCGGGAACATTACATTATATCCTTCCATGCGCTTCTTGCGCGAGATAACTTCAAGTCCCGAGTATGCTTTTATGTGGCCGACGTGCATACCTGCGCCGCTGGGGTAGGGGAATTCTACAAGTGCAAAGAATTTAGGCTTTTCCGAACCCGCCTCACCGGGGTCTTTCGCCTCGAAAATCTTTGTTTCGTCCCACTTATCCTGCCACTTTTTTTCTATATTTTTAAATTCGTGTTTCATTCCTGTTCCTCGCTTTCGCCGAGTTTGATCTCGTTTCCGTTCCACAAACGTTCAAGTTTATAAAAATCTCTTGCCTGAGATGTGAAAACATGAATAACTACACAACCGTAGTCCAACAATGTCCAAGCGTTGCCCGATGCGCCCTCGATATGAGAGGGTTCGACGCCGAGTTCTTCTTTCAGTTTGAATTCCACCTCGTCGGCAAGTGCGCGAACGTGGGTGTTTGACGTACCGGTTGCAAGTACAAAGTAATCGGCAAGAATAGTTTGCTCACTTACTTCGAGCAGCGTAACGTCCATACCTTTTTTGTTGTCAAGCGTAGTTGCTGCAACTTCGGCAATCGCTTTCGCTTTTTCTTTTTGAATCATATCTTCTTTCATTGTTTTATCCTTCATGTTAAAATTTTATATCCTTAAGGCGATTTATGTAGTAATTTCTTGCTTCGATCGTGTCGCTGCAAATCGTTTGTTCGTCGGAGATAAGATGCTTTATCGTTGTATCGAACGACCGCACGAGCGTTTTATGAAGTGCGGTGGTCTTGTCAAGTTCTTTGGTCAGCGCCTTTTTATAAAACTCGCGGAGTTTTATACAGCCCGAATCTTCACGGAACTCCTCGATATAATCTGCAAGATAGATAACAATCTCAAACGGCGACATATCTGCTTTGCCGGTTGTATGCCAATATATCGCGGAACAAGCCTCGCTGGGAAGAGAGAAACGCTCACTTGCAATCATTGCACCTGTTTTGGAATGTAACAGTTTGGGGTTGTTCTTTTCTTCCTCGGTAAGTTGGATATGGTAGTGACTGCAAAGTTCCAACTGTTTTTCATGCGGATATTCTTTTGTAAAATCATGCATGAGCGCGGCAAGTTCGACGGTTTTAAGGTCAAGTGCGGGGAAATGAGTTTTTGCTATTTCCTTTGCCGCCTCGGCAACGCCTAACGTGTGTTTTAGTCGGCGTTCGGAAATCGTCATTGCCGAAAGTATGCTGTTTGCGTCGGTCATTTGCGGTAAAGCCCCCGTTTCCTGATATATTCGTAAACCTTTTCGGGCAACAGTTCTGCTTTTTGCTCCTCGCGGAATTCAGTAGAGGAAAGTTCAAGTCTTCTGTTTTCCAAAAGCATCGGACGTTTGTTTGATACCTGCTCTAATCTGTCTAACGCCTCGGTTATATCTTTTACTCCTCGGTATGCAACAACAAGGGTTGCATTGTCAAGGATATATTTATAGTTTTTCCACTTGTCAAAGCGGTCTATCCAATCGTCGCCCAAAAGCAAAAACAATTCGCTGTCGGGGTGTATTTTTTTAAGTTCGGCTACCGTGTCGCAGGTATAACTCATACCGTCGCGCACAAGTTCGATATCGCTTATGTTTACTTTATCATTCCCCGAAAATGCTATTTCCAACATTTCGAATCTTTCTTTTCCCGAAACGCCGTGAGAATCTTTCATGGGCGGAATGTTGTTTGGAATAACATAAAGCATATCGAGCGAAAATTTGGAAATAAATTCGTTTGCGATCCTTACGTGCGCCTGATGAATCGGATTGAACGTACCGCCGAATATGCCTATTTTATTCTTCGTCATCCCAGTTGTGCCAAACTTCTGTAACGTCGTCGTTGTCTTCGAGTGCTTCAAGAAGTCTGTTCATCATTTTTATCTGGTCTGCATCGTCGAGTCTTACGTAGTTTGCAGGAATCTTTTCGGGATCTGCGGATTCGATGACGTAGCCTTTTGCTTCCAATGCTTCGCGTACGGCAGACAACTCGCTGACGTCGGTGAATATTTCGCCGTTTTCGCCCTCGCTTGTGAAGTCGAGCGCACCTGCGTCAAGAGCCGCTTCCATAAATTCGTCTTCGTCCTTGATGCCCGAAACGACAACAACGCCTTTTTCTGCGAACATATAGGAAACGCATCCGCTTGTACCCAAATTGCCGCCGAATTTGTCGAAGTAATGGCGTACTTCGCCTGCGGTTCTGTTGCGGTTGTCGGTTGCCGCTTCAACTATTATAGCAACGCCGCCGGGGCCGTAGCCTTCATAGGTCAGAACTTCGTACTGAACGCTGTCTGCGCCCGACGCCTTTTTGATAACTCTGTCGATGTTATCGTTAGGCACGTTAAGGCTTTTCGCTTTTGCGATAAGGTCGCGCAGACGGGTGTTAGAGGTGGGTTCGGGACCGCCGTCGCGTACTGCAATAGCAATCTCTTTGCCTATTTTGGTAAACACCTTTGCACGCTGTGCGTCGGTCTTTTCCTTTTTGTGCATTATATTTTTCCATTTAGAATGTCCTGACATGAGTAGACTCCTTTGTGTAATATGAATACTTATTAAACTTAAACGCGGTAATAAATATAATCTTTGGTTGCGTCTTCTTTTGGAATTATTTTGCAGGGATTTCCGATTACGATACTGTGTGACGGCACGTCTTCGTTTACGAAAGAATTGGGTGCAATCATAACGTCGTCGCCTATGGTGATTCCTCCCACGACGGTGGAGTTTAAACCGATGAACACACAATTGCCGATGACGGGCGCGCCTTTTCGTTTTCCGCCGCTTAAGCCAACAGTTGCGCCCTTCATCATGTTGACGTTATCTCCCAAAACGGCAAACGGCGAAACCGTAATATTATACGGGTGTGTCATTACAAAACCTTTTCCGATCTTGGTCTGCGTTTTTATTTCTATGCCGTATTTTCTGCTCAATCGATAAATTTTATGTTCAAAAAACAACTTTATTAATTTGTTTTTCGCGTTTTGGGCATACCGAAAATATATGATATATCTTAATCTGTGCTGTAATATAAAATCTTTGAGAAAATGAGTCAATATGAGAGATTCGTCGTCTGTAGTGCGGTAATAGTCGTCAAACCATATCGGTTTCTTTTTCATGATATAACCTCAAGCCCTTATATTTCTTCTGTGCGTTTCATGCCGAGAAGATCAAGGCATCTGCCGAGAATATTTCTCGTTGCGGCAGTAAGTGCAAGACGGAACTGTTCGGTTTCGCCGCCCGAGCCGAGTATTCTGCAGTTATGATAGAACTGGTTAAACAGCGTACATACGTTAAGCGCATAGCGCGAAACAATGCTCGGTTCGTATTCGTTTGCCGAGCGAATGACCGTTTCGGTATACTCGCAAAGTTTGCGGATAAGGTCGGTTTCTGCTGCTTCGGGAGTGTGATTTTCGTAACTGCCGTTAAATTCGCCTCTGCGGAGTACACTTGCGGCACGCGCATAGGTGTATTGGATATACGGACCCGTGTTACCCTCGAACGAGAGTGTGCCCTCCCAAGTGAAGTTGGTATCTTTTATACGGCTGTTGGCAAGTGCGCTGAATACCACCGCGCCGATGCCGACTGCTTCGGATATTTCTTCTTTGTTTTCGTTTGCGATGTTCTTTTCTTCGATAATCGCTCTTGCTTTTGCAACCGCTTCGTCGAATACGTCGTTAAGAAGAATAATGTTGCCTGTACGCGAAGCAAGTTTTTCTCCACCGAAACTCATCGTTCCGTAGGGAATGTGGACAAGGTCTTTTGCCCACTCTTTGCCCATCATCTCGGTAACTTTAAACCATTGAGCAAAATGGAGCGACTGTCCTGCGCTCGTTACGTACGCGCATTTATCGAACTTGTATGTGTTGTATCTGTAATTTGCCGCCGCGATGTCACGGGTGGGGTAGAGAGTACTTCCGTCGCTTTTAAGAATAAGCGCGGGAGGCATATTCCATTCCGAAAGGTCGACAATGGACGCACCGTTGTCGATTTTAAGAAGTTCTTTATCTCTCAACTCGTCTACAATTGCAGGCATTTTATCGGTATAAAGGCTTTCGCCGTCCCATACGTCAAATTCGATGCCCAAACGCTTGTAGGTCTGGGTGTATTCGCGAAGCGAGATATCTTTAAACAACTGCCATATTTGGAGATATTCTTCGTTGCCGTTTTCGAGTTCGCGGAACGCTGCACGTGCTTGGTCGTTGAGCGACGGGTCTTTTTCGGCTTCTTTTCCGAACATAACGTAGATACGTTCAAGTTCTTTTATGCCGTCGCGTTCGAGTTGTTCGCGGCTCGACCATTTTTTATATGCGACTATCTGTTTGCCGTTTTGTGTGCCCCAGTCCCCAAGATAGTTAAGCGCAAAGGTTTTGTAACCGCACGCTTTGTATATATTGCGTACCGCGTTGCCGATAACCGTAGTGCCCAAGTGGCCGAGGTGGAAACGCTTTGCAATGTTAGGGGAGGAGAAGTCAAGCACGATTATCTTTCCGTTGCCAAACTCTAAAAGTTCGGGATATTCGTCTTTGACAAGAGTCAAGAGGTCGTTTATAAACTTGTTCTTACCAAAGAAAAAGTTAAGATAACCGCCTACCGCTTCTGCTTTTTCGATACCGTCAAACCCGTCAAATTCGTTTGCCAACTCGGACGCGATTCCGTCGGGACGGTTGCGAAGCAGTTTTGACAGTTTAAAGCAGGGAAGCGCAAGGTCGCCCAATTTGCTGTCGGCAGGGGTTTCGAGAAGATTTTCGGCATTTTCAACCGACAATTCTACGCCCTTTGCAGTAACATATTCAACAACCTTTTCGCATATCTTATTTTTGATGTCGCTCATATTTTTAAACTCTACTTTCCAGGCGGAAACGATTCCGCAAGACTTATGTAAATTATTTAATTATCTTACCACACAAAACACCGAAAATCAAGAGAAACACACTCATTTACTTCCATATATAATAATATTTTCACGAAAAAGGAGGATATCATGCAGATACATATCGTTTCTTCGGGCGAAACACTTTATTCAATCGCCGAGAGATACGGCGTCGAGCCGTCGGTGTTGGCGTTTAATAACGATATAGCCGACCCGTTGCGTCTTCCCGTCGGCCAGCCGGTTGCGATAGTTGTTCCTACCGTCACTCACACCGTGCAATCGGGGGAAACACTTTCTTCAATAGCGTCGCTTTACGGCGTTACGCTTAACGATATCTATCGCGTCAATCTTTTTTTGAACGGAAGGCCGAATGTTGCTATCGGGCAGACGCTTTATATAGAGGTAGAGCGTGATGTTTTGGGAAGTTATGCCACGGGCGGATATGCATATCCGTATGTTAGCGAAACTCTGCTTCGCCGTGCGCTTCCGTTTATGGGTGCGCTCATGCCGTTTACGTATGGGTTCCGCGACGACGGCACACTTATATCTCCTGACGATACTTTGATGATTTCGCTTGCGAACGAGTACGGAACAGAACCGATAATGCATCTTTCGACACTTACCGAAAACGACGTTTTTTCGGTTGAACTTGCAGAAGCATTGTTTGATTCGCCCGAAAAACAGCAAATTCTGCTTGATTCGGTAATCGCAAACATGCAAAGCAAGGGATATACCTCGCTTGACGTGGATTTCGAGTTCTTGGGCAGAGAAAACGCGGCGAGATATGCCGAATTTGTAGCGTACTGCCGAGAAAGATTACGCCCTTATGGCTACGGCGTTATGACTGCACTTGCGCCCAAAACCTCCGACGAGCAGGAAGGAACGCTTTACGAGGGGCACGATTACGCGCTTTTGGGCGAGGCGGCGGACGCCGTCTTGCTGATGACTTACGAATGGGGGTATACCTACGGACCGCCCATGGCGGTGTCGCCCATAAAACCCGTGCGCGAAGTAGTGGATTACGCGCTCACGAGGATACCTGCCGAGAAAATTTTGCTCGGAATCTCAAATTACGGTTACGATTTCACTCTGCCGTACGTTCAGGGCGTTTCTCGTGCCACATCTGTTTCCACAAAACAGGCATTTACACTCGCTTCTCAAAACGGAGCAGAGATATTTTTTGATGAAACCGTACTTGCTCCTTATTTTGATTATACCGTCGACGGTGTTTCCCACCGTGTGTGGTTCGAGGACGTGCGCTCGATCTCCTCGCGACTGCGCCTTATGGCGGAAAAGGGGTTGAGAGGGGCGCTTTGGTGGAATCTTAACCGCGAAAACAACCAAAATCTGGTCGCCATAAACGACCTTATAGACATAAAACGCCTCGACCTGTTCGAAACCGACGAGCAATAAAGCGCACATTTGGCTTGTGCCGAAGAAACCGAACGCAAATATCGCGCGTTCGGTTTCTTTTTGGTTGCTTTGATGCACAAAACAAAATGGTGCGTTTTGTGCAATCTTGCCAAAAATGCTTTTTTACATGGTCAAAAATGCACAAATTGTTGACAAGTTGGGGGTTTGTATGATAACATATCTATGCTAAAAAAACAAAATGGAGGTTTTTCGACATGTTTTTGAAAAAACTGATTTCAGTCGTGCTTTGTCTTGTCCTTTTAATGGCAAGTGTAATAGCGCTTATTCCTGAAATGACGACCGATGTTTCTGCGGCTACATACAGAACTGCAGCCAACGGTCCGTCCTCATCTTATAAAAGCGGTAAATATTACCAACACTTTACAAGAATTCCGCTTACCGGCGACGGTGTTACCGATACGTTGGCGCTCGCGCTTTCTCAAATCGGTTATCACGAAGGCGCAAGTTCCAGTGATATGTCCGGTAATTCGAGCAGTTCCGGTAACTATACCGAATATAACTACAATATGGGTAACTGGGGCTCGGGTTATACATATGAATGGTGTGCAACCTTCTGCTCGTGGGCGCTTTATCAGGCTCAGGTTACCAACCAGAAATCGATTAGCGACTGGGCTCGTAATCACATCGGCGACGCTAACTACATCTGGCGTGAAGTTGGTTGTCCCAGCTGGATACAGAACCTTAAAGCCGTTGGCAGATGGAAGTATTCACAATACCACGGCGGTTCTTACAAACCCCAACCCGGCGACCTTGTTTTCTTCCGTAGCGGAGCGCACATCGGTATGGTTGTATACTCCGACAGCAGTTACGTTTACACTGTTGAAGGTAACACCAGCGACCAAGCGGGTATCGAACCTGCAGGCGGCGGCGTATACTTCAAAAAGTATGCGTTGAACAACTCCGGTCTCGACGGTTACGGCGTTCTTCCCTACAAGACCAACTCTTCTGTTAAGAAGATTGACTACAGCGGTGCAAACCCCACCACAGGTCTTTACATATCCAACGCTGTTAAATATGTATATTCCTCTGCTACCAGTTCCACCGTTAGTACAAACATGCCCAGATTCACCATGTTTGAAGTAACCGACATCTCCAACGGCAGATTAAAGGCAACCTATACCAACTCTTCGGGACAAACCGTTACAGGTTGGGTTATGAATAACACCGACAGAGTTATCCAACTTACCCACAAGGCTGCCGAAAACGTTTCGATGACGCTTAAATGCGTAGACGAAAAGGGTGCAACGCTTAAAACCCAGACCTTGACCGGTCCTAAGGGTTCTACCGCAACAATCACCGCACCCGCAATCTCGGGATATGTTTGCTCTCAAAGTTCGGTTAGCGTTACATACACCAGCGGCGCAACCGTAACTCTTACCTATAAACCCGCTCTTGATGCAGCAATCGAAGCGTCAGGTTCTGCACGTTACTGCGATTATACTCCTTCGGCATTGTCCACTCTCCGCTCGGTATACAACCAAGCAGTTGCAATGCAGAAGAATACAAGCGCAACCTCTGCACAGAAAGTACAAATGGCAACCCAACTTCAAAATGCCATTAACAATACTATTTTCAAAGACGTCGTAATTTCCAAGGGCAAATCCTACACCGCTACGCTCGTTAGTACTTCGGGCTCGGGACGTACCGATAACTGGAAAGACGACGGTTCTAAATTGACCGACGGCGTAAAGACAAACTACGGCTCTTCTTACACCTATGCAGGTTGGGCGCCCGGCGAAAACAGTTCTGTTGAAATCGTTGTAGACCTCGGCTCAAACGCATCTTCGAGCGTTTACCGTATCTATACCAGTATCAACAGCGAATGGGGCATTAACATTCCTTCGCAGTTTTCCGTTTCGGTATCCAACGATAAAAAGAACTTCACCTCGATAGGCCACACCACCAGCGAAGCGACTAACGGTGTCAGCGGCGATTGGTCGAACTACGTAATGACCGTAAGAGCCAACGAAATCAGGACTGAAAGATATATCAAGTTTACCGTTACCGCAGTAAAAGGTCACGTATGGCTTGAAGAAGTAGAAGTAGCATCTGTCGGCATCGGTGCAAAAGATGAAATCTACATTGACGGTATCAACACTAAGGTACAAAATGGTAAAACCGTTTTGTTCACCCCTGCATTCGGCGACATAACCGTAGCAAAGGCAAACAACAAGCACACCTTGAACATAGTTGCAAAATGGAATGCTTCTGCTAACTGCTACGAAGTAAAGAGCATTACACAAGGCAAGGGCGATTCTACTCCTACCATTAAACTCGCAAGCGGCGAAATTCTTATTGCAGCGCATAAGTGGGAATCGAATGTAACCAACCCTGTATATTTCAGTAACGATAACGTTGCAAAACTTAACAGTTTCTACGTTGGCAACAGAATGTATCTCAACAACGTAAACGTTTCTGCGGGAACACTCGGCGCGACCGCAACCATTTCTACGACCGCACCCGGCAACACCGCAGTTGATTACGATAATATCGCATACAATAAAAATTATGACGCACTTACCGAACCGAACAGAAAAGACGTTTGGGACGATAACGGCGACAAATTGACCGATGGTATCAAGGGCTCGGTTAACGTTAACCTGTTAATCGACAAAACCTCTCCTTACTCTGCATGGAAAGCGCCTGCCGACTCGAAGGACTTCTCTGTTGAATTGTTGGTTGACCTCGGAAGCAGCAAGAAGAGCGACACTTACAAGGCGTACCTTGCAGGCGGCAACTGGGGCATCGCACTCCCGAAAGACTCTATCTCCATAGACGTATATGTTTCGGATAAGGCAGACAGCGGATTTGAACTTGTAGCATCCGCTAAGACAGGTAGCGCAGTTCTTACAAGCGGTACCGGCAAGTATGACGAAACCTGGAGCCTTTACACCATTACCGCAACTGCTGACAAAGCAGTAAGCGGCAGATACGTAAAATTTGTCATCAACCACGAAGAGGTTGCGGGCAGAGAATCGCACATCTGGCTTGACGAAGTAGAAGTATTCAACTACAAGGTTGAAGAAGATAATTCGGGCAATAATAACAACAATAACAACGATGACGATGACAATGTCGATATCGAAAAAGGCCTTCTCGGCGACGTAGACTTCGACGGCGATATTGACGCTGCAGACTATATCCTCGTTAAACGTGCAGTTTTGAAAAACTTCACTCTCAGCGACAAACAGACTGCTGTTGCAGATATCGACGCTGACGGCGACATTGATGCAGCCGACTACGTACTCGTTAAACGTATCGTTCTCGGTACTTATAGCGCGTAAATAAACAAAACAACAAAAATGTCGCAAGTTTATCTTGCGACATTTTCATCTAAAATTTTTATAAAAAATTGAGGAGCATTATGAAAAGATACGTTTCGTTCATACTCATTGTTGCGTTATTGACGTCGGCATTTTCTTTGTTTAGTGTCAATGTCGGCGCATCTTTTCCCGAAACATCAAGCATGGACGGTTATGGAAACCTCTGCTTGACTTATACTTGGAACCCCGGCAGGGCCGACAACGGACGCCACGCGGTAGAAGATTTGATGCCGTACGTTGCATATCTGGACAAAAACGGAAACATACAAGATTTCTTTTTTGACAGTTATCTGTTTCTTCCTTGTGTAAAATTGGGCGCGACCGGTGCGAGTATGCACTACGATTATTACAAACCCACAAAAGCATTGGACTGGACCAGTTACGTAGAGGATACTTTTTATGACGGCATGAACGTCGATGCGCTTGAGGAAGCGTTCGGCAGAACGAAAGAGGCGCTTAACGCTCCCGACAAAAAGGCAGGCGTGTTTTTCTCTATTTTGTATCCGGCGGCAAGCGCGGGCGCGAATTTCGGTTCGCTTGGCGGAAAAGAACTTGATTTTTCCAACATCGAAGACCGCAAATATGCAATCAAATGGATAATTGATGAGCAAGTTCGCCTGTATACCGAAGCGGGTTATGAAAATCTCGATTTGTTGGGCTTCTATTGGCTCGAAGAATATGTGAATACCTCGTCGGATAAGGAACTGTTCAACTACGCGTCGGAGTACCTACATTCTCTCGGCTTGAAATTCCTTTGGATCCCTTATTACAGAGCAAACGGATATTCTACCTGGAAAGAACTCGGTTTCGATATCGCTTGTATGCAGCCTAATATGTATTGGGACACTTCGCTCAATAAAAGCAGAGTTGACTCTTGTGTAGATCAATGTGACGCTTTGGACATGTGCGTTGAAATTGAAATCGACAACCGCGCACTTAGTAACAGCAAGTATTTCAACAGATATCTTGATTATCTTGAAGGCTGTATGCAAGGCGGCGCGATAGATTCGATCAAGATGTATTATCAAGACGGTAAGAACGCTGTGTTTTATAATGCATGTTATTCTTATGAAGAACGCACACGCTCGATATACGATTTGACCTATAAATATGCAAAAGGCACTCTTACACAAGAGGATATAGATGACAACCGCGTAGAGCCGATTACGTTGCCTGACGATGTAGAATGGGTTTCTATAGGAAAAGACTATGTGGCAACCAAGCCGTATTCTGACGGCGGCGAGGCAGATTACCAAAAGAACGACGGCAAGGAACTAACCGACGGTGTTATAGGTTCTTCCGAACTCGGTACCGAATGGCACGCGTACCATGTATCGCAACTTGATGACGACGAAAGAATGAGCGTGACTATCGACCTTGGTTCGGTACGTGATGATTTGACTGATTTCTTGATTCAGTTCAGCCATGTCGAAAATTACGGTATAGGCGACCCCGCAGATGATATTAAAATATACGTTTCGGATGACGGCAACAAGTTTGAATTACTTGCAGAACCGAAACTCGGGTATATTGACTCCAGCGCTTATGTTTATTATATATCTACTCCCGTAACAGCGCGTTACGTCAAGTATTCCTTTATTAATTCCGATGCGAACTTTGTGTTCTGCAGCGAAGCGTTGGTGGGCGTATCAGACAATTATAAAGATGTTTATATTTCCGGAACTAACGTAGCGTTGGGCAAAAAGTACGTAGGCGGCGAAGTTTCTCCTGTAGGACCAAACTACTCTGCTAACCTCACCGACGGCATCGTAAGCGCATTAGGATCATTCGACTCAAACTGGTATGCGTTCTACTATAACAAAACCGCTGCCGCAAACAGTATAACCGCTCCCGACGGTATCGGTACGATCGTCATTGACCTCGAAGACGTTGTCGGCGGCATTACCAATGTCAGGGCTCACGTTTGGAACTGTAATAGCGCCGGAGTTCTTCCTGCTAAGAGCATCACTCTTTTCGTTTCCGAAGACGGTAAAACCTATAAAAAAGTCGGTGAACTCGCTATTCCCGAAGGTGACAATCCTGCTTGGGCGACTATCAGCACGGACAATATCTCTGCTCGGTACGTGATACTCGTTTTTGAAACTCAGGGTACGTGGACGTTCCTTAACGAAATCGAAGTTTACGGTGACGCACCGGAAGGCAAACTCGGTGATATCGACGCCGACGGCGATGTTGACGTGGCTGACTATATTCTCGTTAAACGTGCAGTTTTGAAGAACTACACTCTTAGCACAGCACAATCTGCCGTTGCAGATATTGACAAAGACGGCGACGTTGACGCAGCCGACTATGTACTCGTTAAACGTATGGTTTTAGGTACTTATAGCGCATAAATACGCAAAATAACAAAAATGCCGCAAGTTTATCTTGCGACATTTTCATCTAAAATTATTATAAAAAACGAGGATAATTATGAAAAGATACGTTTCATTCATACTCATTGTTGCGTTATTGACGTCGGTATTTTCTTTGTTTAGTGTCAATGTCGGCGCATCTTTTCCCGAAACATCAAGCATGGACGGTTATGAAAACCTCTGCTTGACTTATACTTGGAACCCCGACAGAGCAGATAACGGCCGTCATAACGTAGAAGATTTGATGCCGTACGTTGCATATCTGGATAAAAATAGAAACATACAAGATTTCTTTTTTGACAGTTATCTGTTTCTTCCTTGCCAAAAGGCAGGTGCTACCGGCGCAGGTCTGCATTACGGCACATCTAACCCTACAAAGGCGCTTGACTGGACTAGTTATGTAGAAGACACTTTCTATGATGGCGCAAATGTCGATGCGCTCGACACTGCTTTCGGCATAGTTAAAGAAGAACTTAATGCACCCGAAAAGAAAGCCGGTGTATTTTTCACCATTCTATATCCCGGAAAAGCTGCAGGCGCGAATTTTGGAGAACTCGGCGGAAAAGAACTTGATTTTAACAATATTGAAGACCGCAAATACGCAATCAAATGGATGATTGACGAACAAGTTCGTTTATATACCGAAGCAGGTTACGAAAACCTTGATTTAATAGGTTTCTATTGGCTTGAAGAGTATATGTTCAGAGGCACAATGGGACAGGAAGATAAGGAACTGTTCAACTACGCTTCTGAATATCTGCATTCTCTCGACTTGAAATTCCTTTGGATTCCCTATTATCACGCAAACGGATATTCTACCTGGAAAGAACTTGGTTTCGATATCGCATGTATGCAACCCAATATGTATTGGGACAATGCTATCCTGGACAAGAGCAGAGTTGACGATTGTGTAAGAGAATGTAATTCCTTGGGCATGTGCGTTGAAATCGAAATCGACTATAACGCAATCGTCAGCGGCAATCATTTCAACAGCTATCTTGATTATCTTGAAGGCTGTATGCAAGGCGGCGCGATGAATTCGATCAAAATGTATTATCAAGGCGGCAAAAGCGCTGTATATTATAATGCATGTCATTCCTCCGAAAACCGCGCGCGTTTAATATATGATTTGACATATAAATATGCAAAAGGCACACTTACTCAAGAAGATATAGACACCAACAGAGCCGAGGAATTTAACTTGCCCGACGACGTGGAGTGGGTATCTATCGGAAAAGATTATGTTGCAACCAAACCGTACTTTGACGGAAGCGGTGCGCAATATCAAAACAACGACGGAACAGAACTCACCGACGGTGTTTTAGGCTCATCCACCCTCGGTACCGAATGGCACGGATTCCATAAAACCCTTACCGATCATGACGGCAGAATGAGCGTAACTATCGACCTTGGTTCGGTACGTACCGGTTTGACCGATTTTATGATACAATTCGGCCGTGCTGAAGCCAGCGGTGTAGGTGCTCCGGCCGATAACATAAAAATATATGTTTCGGAAGACGGAACCAAGTTTAATTTACTTGCTCAACCGAAACTTAAATATGCCGACTTTATTTCCTATATTTATTATAAAACCGATCCTGTAAAAGCCCGTTATGTGAAGTATACTTTCACCAATTCTACTTTAAACTTTGTATTCTGCGGAGAAGCATTGGTAGGTGTTCTAAAGAAGAACCCCGAAGATGAAATGGCAGGAAAAACCAACGTGGCATTAAACAAACCTTATACCGGCGCTATAGCATCTCCCGTAAATACTACCTACTCCGCAAACCTCACCGACGGCGTAGCGAGTAAATCCGAAACATACGATTCTTCTTGGTTCGGTTTTTACTACAGCAAAACCGCTGCCGCCAACACGATTAACGCTCCCAACGGTAAGGGTGAAATCGTTATCGACTTAAAAGAAGTCGTCAACGGAATCGGTTATGTAAGAGTAAACGTCTGGAACTGTAACGAGTCGGGCGTCCACACGGCTAAGAAGATCACCCTTTTCACATCGGAAGACGGCGTGAGATATACTACAGACGGTACGCTCTTTATTCCCAGAGGGAACGCACCCGATTGGGCGTATATCTCGGTTGACAATATTTCTGCCCGTTACGTAAAACTTGTTATTGAAACACAGGAAATTTGGACGTTCCTAAATGAGATCGAAGTTTATGCCGACCTCGACTATGTTCCCGACAACGATAGTACAGGCAAACTCGGTGATATCGACGCCGACGGCGATGTTGACGTGGCTGACTATATTCTCGTTAAACGTGCAGTTTTGAAGAACTACACTCTCAACACAGCACAATCTGCCGTTGCAGATATCGACAAAGACGGCGACATTGATGCAACCGACTATGTACTAGTTAAACGCATGGTTTTAGGTACTTATAGCGCATAAATACGCAAAATAACAAAAATGCCGCAAGTTTATCTTGCGGCATTTTCTTTTGCAGAGTGAGAGAAACGAAGTTATTTTTTCACAAAATCGAGCGTCGCTGTACAAATGTACAGCAGTCGAAGATTTTGTGGAAAGTGCTTGAAAATACAATAAAAATAAATTCCTTATATAGTAAAACAAGTTTCCTGTTTTAAATAGGAAACTTGTTTTTGTTATTCATTTTTCTTTCAAGCACGTAAAGAACGAGTTTATCTCACTCTGATTAGGGTAGTTCGGTTTCGGGGTTAATAGGCGAACCGTTGACGTGCAGTTCAAAGTGCAGGTGTGACGGATCTTTTGCCTCAATGCGTGATGTTGTTCCGACCTTGCCGATGACCTGACCGGCGAGAACGTCCGCGCCTACCGAGATACCTTCGGCAAGAGTAGGATCGAGGTTCATATAGTAGGAAATAACACCTTGGTCGTGCGTAACGGCAACGGTCGTGCCGTTAAAGTAGTCCTCTGTGACAGACGAAATAACTCCGTCGGAGAAAGATACTACTTCGGTTCCTACATCGGCGGCGAAGTCGATTCCGTTGTGTACTCGGTAGTCCTTCATCGTTTCGGAAAAAACAAGAGCGTCCATGCTATGGTTTTTGATGATTGCTCCCTGTACGGGGCGATAAAACATAACGCGCGGTTCGGGGTCGCTCACTTCGGCATCAATACCGCTTTGCTCATTGCCAACGGGAGTATCGGATATTTCGGGCGGAGTGATAACGTCTTGAGGGATCGAAGTTTCGGGTTCGAAATCTACTTCGGGAATCGAAACCGAGGGCAGACTTGTTTCGTAGTCGTAGGAAATGCTGAAAATACCTACTGTTGCAACGATAACGACGGTTATTGCAAGCCCAAGATAAATGAATGCCGAAAATTTGGCTACACGCTTGGTCAAAGGCTCACGCTCGTCGAGGGATTCGTTTGTGTTGTTTTCGTGATTGTCGTTCATGGTTTTTCCCCCTGAAAGTGTTTTGTCATGCCTATTGTTTGCTTTCTGAGGGAAATTTATTCAGTTATAATACATTTTGTTCATTTCTAATTTTGGATAATAAATTTTAAGTATGTTTTCGTAATCCATTCCTGTTTCGGCAAGTTTGTCCGCGCCGCAGATATTAAGACCGTACCCGTGACCGATGCCGTAACAAACGGTCGACAGTTTGTTTTCGTTAATAGAAATTGTAAATTCAACCGTCGGCAGGTTCAGAAGTTTCGAAACTTCCGCTCCGCTTTTTATATTACCGCCGAGTATGGCAAATTCGCACTTTTCGGTTTCGTTATAGACGAGATAAGGGGGATGTTCGGTCGTGTTACCGAAAATTCCCGCGAGTTCGCCGTCGATTTCAAGTTCGAGTTCGGTTTTATGTATTTCGCATCGCTCGGACTCGGGCACAGGGGTGAGATAGGGAAATTCTTCGCATTGCGTTGTGCCTTTTGAGGCGCAAAGCGTAAATAGTGCAATAGCAGGTATCGAATCAACGGTAAGGATCTGACCTTTTGTTTCTTCGCAAACAGAAATAAGCGCCGAGAGCGTTTCGGAATCTATATTTTGAGGGTCGCCTAACGCGATACAGCAGTTTCCGTCATCGCAGACCTCATAGTCTTGGTGTTTGCAACCGTAGAGCGAGAAATACATGGCGCACGACCGCGCCGCGACAGCAAGAGCCTTTTTGCATTCGGTATTTTCGCAAGATGCGTCTTGTGCGATAAGTACACGCAGAGTGTATTCCTCAATCGAGAGTTCTTGTTCTTGGTCGTTGATCAGCGCGGTGAGTTTCGGCGGTTCTTCGGTCGCAACACTGTTTGCGGCGAGGATAGGGACGATCATGACGGCGAAAAATATCGCCAAAAAATAAAGTATCCAGTACTTCATACATATAACATCCTTTTTGTTTTTGTTATATTATATGTACGATTTTTTGGAATTAGACGAACAAACATACCGCCAAACGGGAGCAAAAAACAAGGCGTCGGTAATTATGATTGAATTTTGATAAAAGGTATTGATTTTTGGGTTTGATTGTGGTAGAATAGCCGAGCAAACAAAATACGTGGGTGTAGCTCAGTTGGTTAGAGCACTTGCTTGACATGCAAGGGGTCGTTGGTTCAAGTCCATTCATCCACACCAAAAATCCCGATTGCAGAAGCGGTCGGGATTTTTACTTATTACTTATTACTTCTTCACTCTTATCTCGCCCCAAAATCGCACAAGGGATTTTTGGGAAGTAATAGGTAATACGTAATAGGTAAGAAGTGCGGTGGTTTTTCGCAATGGCGAAAAACATTCATATCATAATAAAATAAAAACCGATTTGAGAGGTATACACTCAAATCGGTTTTATTTATTAGATTCCTTATTATCAGTACGGTTTAGAATATAATCTACAGAAACATTATGAAAGTCTGCTAATTTTATAAGAATTTCGGTAGGGATATCAAGTTCTCCGCGCTCATAATTGCTGTAAACACGCTGACTGCAGGACAAAATCTCGCCCATTTGTTTTTGGGTCAAGTCCTTGTCCTCGCGCAAATCGCGAATTCTTTTATAGAGCATATTTATCACCGCCATTAACAATATATATTATTATACTTTAGCGGAAAATACACTATTGACATTTAGCGGAAAATCCGCTATAATTTACGCGTAAATCAACAAAAAAGGAGAACTTTCAATGAAAAAACTTTTACTTATCCTCTTGGCGTTTACAATGTGCGTTTCTATGTGTGCTTGTGGAGAAAGCAAAAGTGAAGGAGATGTGAGTGCATCAAAGTCAATCTCTGAGAATTCGAATGAAGAATCAAGTATTGCTGAACCGGAAGTTACTTATTACTATATCGGCGATACCGTATCCACCGATATAGTAGAATTCACTTTGGATGATGCGGCTTTTGCAATAGCGTTAGTTAATAACAGCGGAGAAACTTATTGCACACCCAAGGAATATGATCCCGACAAAGATCAAAAAAATCCCTATGTAGCAAAAAAGGGTCAGACTATCGTGTTTTATGAATATACAATTAAAAATCTTGACAGAACTTCATTGAAATTTTATGTGACCAATCTAGCAACAATCAAATACAACGAAACACTATACGAAGGCAACAATCAAAATTGTGCAGTGTATCACTATGATATTAATAAATATTATGATCAATATGGCAAACTCAAAACCGAGGAACCTTATGTGTGGCACATAGAAAATACTTCTAGTGGTTTTTTCGTAGATGCATCCGCTAAGCAATCGCACAGAACGTATTTTATAATTGGAACTGAAGTTTCCGATATAAATGATGAATTCGCTATCACTTTTAATTTGCCCACTTCGAGTGGTGAAAAAGAAAGTTTCACTTATCTAATTAACGCAAACTAATAGAGAATCTTGTAAACGGGGCGCAACCGCGCCCTTTTTCTTTCCCGCTCTTGGTTATATCAATAGGGTATAATTGTACATACAACACAAAAAAAGCCCTCCTATGGAGATACCATAGGAGGGTTGTTTTTTATCCGTTTAACGGTTTATTTTATTCTTCTTCTGCGCAGGTTGCTTTGTCGAACACTGCGGTGATTTCGTCGGAGGGTTTTTTATCAAGAAGTGTAACCACAACAGCGGCTATCATACCTACTGCAAAGCCGGGGATAAGTTCGTAGATGCCGGTGCTTCCAGCAAGGAAGATGTACCAAAGTACGTCGGTAAGTGCACCTGCAATAACACCTGCGAGAGCACCCTTGTAGGTGAATCTGCGCCAGAACAGCGAAAGGATAACAACAGGACCGAACGCCGAGCCGAAACCTGCCCATGCGTTTTCAACAAGGTTCATTATCGCTTGCGCGCCCTCTGCCTTACTACTTGCGATGAAGTAAGCAATAACGGCAACAACCAAAACGACGCCTCTGCCAACCCAAAGGGTTTCTTTGTCGGATGCGTTCTTGCGGAGTATGGGTTTGTAGATATCCGAAGTGAACGACGAAGAAGCAACGAGCAACTGGCTGTCTGCAGTAGACATCGAAGCCGCGATAATTGCCGAAAGCAATATACCTGCAATAAACGAGGGGAACAACATTCTCGAAAGTTCGATAAATACCATGCTCTGCTGGTCGTCAGCAAGAAGGTCTGCGCCGATAAGGATTCTGCCCATTACTGCGATAACGATAACCGCCAAGAGTGCGAGAACAACCCAAACGATAGCAACAACCGAGGATTTTTTAACCATCGAAGGTTTCTCGATCGACATGAAGCGTACAAGAATATGAGGCATACCGAAGTAACCCAAGCCCCACGCAAGACCGCTTGCTATTTCAGCAGGAGGTGCGGCAAAGAGGTCACGGACGAAGTTATATGCCGTTCCGTCTTTTGTTGAATAAACAACGGTGTCAAGTACCGAAGAATCGAGGTCTTTGGTAAGAACGATAATTATCGGAACTGCGAGAACCGCAACTATCATAAGCATACCTTGGAAAAAGTCGGTCCAACAAACTGCTTTGTAACCGCCAAGGAAGGTGTATACGATAAGTATTGCCGCGAAAATCAGCATTGCGGTGCTTTTTTCGATATCAAATATCGAGGTGAAAACGTTTGCACCTGCAACGAAAGCCGAAGCAACGTAAAGGGTGAAACATACAAGGAACACTATCGCGCACACGATCTGCAACGCTTTGCTCTTTGTAACAAAACGGTTGGAAAGATACTGCGGAAGCGTTATCGAGTCGTTCGCCGCCTGAGAGAAACGGCGGAGTCTGCGTGCGATAAGTATCCAGTTAAGCGCAGTACCGATTGCAAGACCGATACCAATCCACGCTTGGCCCAAACCAAAAGCAAGTATACTTCCGGGAAGGCCCATAAGAAGCCACGCGCTCATATCGGACGCCTGAGCACTCATTGCGGTTACCCAAGGTCCCATAGATCTGCCGCCCAAAAAGTAGTCCTTATCGGTTTTACTCTTGGACTTCAAAAAGAATGTGATGCCGATAGAAAGCATCGCAACAAAGTAAACAATTAATGCTACTATTTCCCAATTCAAGGTAAAGTACCTCATTTCTATAAGAATATTATTAACAATATACCACACATTTCCAAAAAACGCAATAGCATCTTAACATTTTATCTTAATAAAGCCGACGAGCGGTCATTTGCTTGATTTTATCTTGGAATTGAGTTATAATGTCATCGCAGAGAATCGGGAGGCAGTTATGGAGAGATATTATTCGCTGAACGAATATTTAAAAAAGACCTTCGGGGAGAAGGTCTATAAACTGTCGATAGATTTGGGGCTCACCTGTCCGAACCGCGACGGCAGTTTGGATACGCGGGGCTGTATATTCTGCCTTGAGGGCAGTTCGCATTTCGCAAGTGCCGACGGGGATATTTCGTCGCGTATTGAATCTGCAAAAGCGCTTGTCGCAAAAAAGACGAAAGCCGATAAGTTTATCGCATATTTTCAAAGTTATACCAATACCTACGCGCCGATAGATTTTTTAAAGAAGGTATTTTACGAAACGGCGAAACGCGAAGATATTGTTGCAATATCAATCGCAACGCGCCCCGACTGTCTTTCGGATGAGGTGTTGGAACTTCTGTCTGACATCAATTCTATAAAGCCCGTTTGGGTGGAACTCGGTTTGCAAAGTTCTAACGAGGAAACCGCTAAATACATACGCCGCTGTTATGAAAACGAAGTTTACGCATCGGCGGTGGAAAATCTTAACCGCATCGGAATAGAGGTTATAACCCACATAATAATCGGGTTGCCGAACGAAACGGTTGCCGACGTTATTAATTCTGTTGACTTCGCCGTAAAATCTGGCACGAGAGGGATAAAACTGCAACTTCTTCACGTGTTGCGCGGAACCGACCTTTGTAAAGATTACGAAAAAGGGTTGTTTAATACTTTGACTCTTGATGAGTATATGGAAATACTTTTTGCATGTATCGAACGTCTGCCCGAAGATATAGTCGTTCACCGTATCACGGGCGATGCGCCGAAAAAGCACCTGGTTGCACCGCTTTGGAGTGCGGATAAAAAGACGGTTATGAACACGATACGCAGGGAAATGGAATTACGCGACATACGGCAGGGGAAAAGGAAACCGTATTGCGCCAAGTGATGAAATGAATTTCATTTACTTAAATTTGTAATTGAAAAGACCATTAAACCAACACCAATACCAAATAATATGCAACCATATACTTCAGTTAATTGGTTTGCAAAGAATCCTACCGCACCACTTCCCAAAGCGCACAATATTGCATATAACAATTTCTTCTTTTTCATATAATCACGAGCCTCCGTCAAATTCTTATTTATCGAACTGATTATACCATAATATTTAACAACAAACAAGATTCAGTGAAGTTTGGCTGCGCCAAGTGAAGCAGCGGAAATACCGCTGTGAAGTATTGTGTTTCGCACAATGTGAAGTTAAGTGCGCCACTCACGCCCGCAGGCACTTCACTTGCCGAAGGCATACTTCACGCACCGAAGGTGTGCTTATCGTGCCGAAAGGCACACTTAGTTCGAAAAAACACTCTTTTGTCTGGTAGACAAAAGCGTGTTTTTTCGTGGTGGAGCATAGGGGATTCGAACCCCTGACCCCAACACTGCCAGTGTTGTGCGCTCCCAACTGCGCTAATGCCCCGTGCAAATTATGATATCATACCTAAAAACGATTGTCAATGTTTTAGTAACATTAAATTGTTGGATAAAGGTCTTGAAATGTGGGCGCGATTATGATAAAATTCATGTAATAAAATAAATTGGAGAACTATTTCTATGACAAACATTGCCATTCTCGGCTTCGGTACGGTTGGCAGCGGCGTTTATGAGGCAATCAGCCGTTGCAGTAAAAAACCGCTTAACGAAGTTAACATTAAATATATCCTCGATTTGCGCACCTTCCCCGATCACCCTCTTGCAGACCGCGTAACTACCGATTTTGATAAAATACTCAACGACGAAAGCGTAAGCATCGTTGTTGAAACCATGGGCGGCGACGGCGTTGCTTATAAATTCAGCCTTGCGGCTTTGAACGCAGGTAAAAACGTTGTTACTTCCAATAAGGCGGTTGTGGATAAGTTTGGTAAAGAACTCGAAGCCGCTGCAAAAGCAAACGGTGTTGTTTATCTTTACGAAGCATCTGTCGGCGGCGGTATTCCCATAATCGCTCCGCTTAACAACTGTTTCGGTTCTGATGACATTGTCCGCGTTGCAGGTATTTTGAACGGAACTACCAACTATATTCTTACACACATGCAAAGCGAGGGCAAGTCGCTTGAAGAAGCGCTTAAATCCGCTCAGGAACTCGGCTATGCCGAGGCTGACCCCCACGCAGACATCGCAGGTCTTGACTCTGCGCGTAAGATAGCGATTCTCGCAGGTATCGCGTTTGATAGATACATTTCGTACGAAAGCATTCCTTATATCGAAGGTATCGAAAACGTAACGAGCGAGGATATCCGACTTGCCGAACAACTCGGCTGTGTTATCCGTCTTGTTGCGGTCGCACAACGTGTCGGCGATAAGGCAAGTATTCTTGTTGCGCCTCACTTGGTTGGCAATACAAGTCTTTTCCACGCTATCCGCGAGGCGTTTAATGCCGTAAGTGTAACAGGTTCTGTTGTCGGCGAGGTCGTGTTCTACGGTCAGGGCGCAGGTTCGCTTCCTACTGCGGCTGCGGTTTGCGGTGATATCGAACGCGCTATCGAGGGCAAGGCAAAGGCAACCGTGCGCAACGAGTGCGAAGACGGATTTATCCTTTCGATAGAAAACGATAACAGCAAATTCATCACTCTTTCCAACGGCAAAAAGTACAGATATTTTGAGTAATATATTATAATGAATATAAAACGGCGTGTTTGCTGACACGCCGTTTTTTGTTTTATGCCGAAAACGCAAGATATAGACGGTCGAAAGGGGCAAACCCCACCCTATGGGACTTGACAAGGTGTGGGATAATATTATTTGGAAATACTTGCAATTTATGGATTTTGGGCGTTTTTTGTCGTGTAAATCCATTGACGGGAGGGGGTACAACCCTGCTCGAAAGTGTATATTTCCCTCGGGAACTGCATATCCTAAATTATGGTAATTTTTCCTTTTTTTGGTTCCCGAATAATATTAAGGAGAGCATTATTACGTGAAAAAGATCATTATTCCGTTAGTGTTCGCGTTGCTTTTGTTGGCATCATTGCCGCTTGCTGCGATGGGCATTATGGCGGAGGGGGAAACCGACGGAGGAGAAACTCCTTCTATCCCCGAAGACACAGTGATCACCTACGGTTATCTTCAACAGTTTAAAGATCAACTAAGACAGGAGATCATTGACGAACTTATTTCGAACGGCGGTATAACCGTCACAACATCCTACGACGATATTTCGGCAAAGGAAGGTCAGTTGATACTCCTTTCGCCCGAAAGCGAGGTTATATATCGCGGCGGCGGAGCAGTTGCGATAACCTCATCTAACGCCGAAAACGAAGGCATCACCGATATGTCGGAGGGCAGAGAACTTTTCTCGGGCGAACCTCTTGAATACGGACATATCTACTACGCTTCTGCGAGTGAATCTCGCAAGGCGATACTTGTTACCGGCGGAACTGCATATTTTACTGTAAGAGGCGGCTATGAGATTGGTTAATTTCAAGCGCATTGCCTGTGTCGCCCTTGCAATCGTATTCTGCATAGGCGTGTCGGTATTTCCGATGAGCGAAACGGTTGTTTCTGCCGCTTCAAGCGGTTATACTGCAAACGACGTCAGCGTCGGTTTGTACGTTAACGCACCGTTGCTTGATTCAAGACTTTTTTCTTCGGTAAACAAGTCGTCGGACGGTTTTGATATCGGCTATCTGTCGGGCGGTTTTAATAAACTGTTTTCGGTAGATAAAACTTCGATAATATTGCTTCCGCAAGTGAATGCGAATTTCGCGAACGGAAACTGCAGTTCAAACAACAACGGCAACATCGGCGCATACAGCGCGGTTGTCGGAAGTTATGGCAGTTATTCTGCGGCTGAATCTGTCGCAAAGTCCAAAAACGGATTTGTTGCAGTTGTAAAAGGCGGATATGAAGTGCGTGTAAACGCTTCAACCACTGCCGAAAGCGCGAAGAAGGCTTCGGGCGGCAAGGTGGTTGCTAATCCCGTTTCGGGCGGTCTGACCGTTATCGACGCAAATAGCGGAAAGATATTGTTTATGTACGAGGACACCTCGCGTAAACTCACGATTCGCTCGAAAAACGGCGGTTCGGTAAACCTGCCCTTGCGACATTATTCGGGAAGTATCGCTTATTTTGACTTTATCGGCGTTTTCGAATATTCGGTTTCGGGCGGTATGCTTTGGTTAGAAAATATCCTTGGACTTGAGGATTACACAAAGTGTGTTATGGCTAACGAAATCGGCACGAACTATTCTGTCGAAACACGAAAAGCCTTTTCGGTACTTGCACGTACCGTTCCTTTCCACCACAAACACGCAAATATAGGTTTTGACGTATGTACGAACCCCGGTTGCTGTCAGGTTTATCACGGAACTTTCCGCATGAGCGAGGAAAACAACCAAATCGTCGATTCGACACGCGGACAGATTTGTACCTATAAAGGCACCCCGATTGTCGTTCTATACCACAACTCGAACGGCGGCGCTTCTTGTTCCTCGGTTGCGGCATGGGGCGGTAACGAAGTTCCTTACCTCACCACCGTTTTCCAAGAGGAATATAACGACGGCGACAAATGGGAACACATATACTCCAAGCAAGAGTTTTATGACTATATTACTTCGCGCAATAAGTTTTCGTCGCTTAACGGAACCGATATTGACGTGAAGATAGTGGAAACCGACCCGTATGGCTCGGATTATATAACCGTTCTTTCGGTAAGCGACAACAACGGCAACGTCATCGAGGTAGAAACGAGCGAGGGAATCCGTCTTGCTACCGGTTATACCAGCGCAAACTTTAAGTTGGAATATACTGCCGAAATGCAGGTTCTTACCGCTGACGGAAACATCGAAACGCGTCCTGTTTCGGGCGTTATGACCGCCGACGGCTACAAAGAATTTGACGGATTCAATAACAAATATAAAACCCCGCAAGGTATTGAAGTAGAGCCCGACACGGTAATCGTAAAGGGTTCGGGTATCGGACACGGCGTAGGATTCTCCGCAACGGGAAGCGAAAAACTGTCTAAAGACGGTTACAGTTATAAGTATATCCTTGGATATTTCTTCAACAACACCACCTTGGAATACATTGGTTAGAATATAAAAAATCGTCCAAGCGTTTTAAACGCCTGGGCGATTTTTTTTATTTGAATAAGCCTACTTTTTCATCTTGTTGACCTGACGCTGTGCCATGACGAGGCGGTGGTATCTGCCTTCGTTACGCATCAATTCGTCATGCGAACCGACTTCTTCTATCATACCTTTTTCGAATACGACGATTTTCGTCGCGTTACGCAGAGTCGAAAGTCTATGCGCTATGGCAATGGTGGTTCTGCCGCCCGAAAACCTTGCAATAGCCTCTTGTATCTGCTTTTCGGTTTCGGTATCAAGCGAACTTGTTGCTTCGTCAAGTATAAGTATTCTCGGGTTACGCAATATTGCGCGTGCGATTGCGATTCTCTGGCGTTCGCCGCCCGAAAGAGTATTACCTCTGTCGCCTACATAGGTGTTGTAGCCGTCGGGTTGTTTCATGATAAACTCATGTGCGTTTGCAAGCATAGCCGCGCGAATTACTTCATCACGGGTCGCACCGGGTTTCGCATAAGCGATGTTACTGTAGATCATGCCGTGGAACAGGAAGGTTTCCTGAAGAACAACGCCGATTTTTGACCTGTACGAATGTTGATTAAGCGTTCGTAGATCTTTGCCGTCGATGGTGATGCTGCCTTCTGTAACGTCATAAAGTCTAAGAACAAGGTTGGCGGCGGTTGTCTTGCCGACACCGCTTCTTCCTACAAATCCGACCATTTCTCCGTTGTTTATGGGAAGATTGATATCTTTTAACACATATTCGGCATCGTTGTATCCGAAATAAACGTTCTTGAATTCGATATCGCCGCGGATATCGTCGATCGACTCACCCTCGAACAGATTATCGCCCTGCTCATCAAGCAGTTCGGTTATCTTTGAAAGCGAGGTGGTTGCACGTGCGATTCTTCGCGGAACGTTTGCCATCCAGCGTATCGGTTCGTACATCAAGCCGACATAACTTATAAACTGAGTCATGTCGCCAAGCGTAAAGTTCGTATTTCCCGAAGTTATAAACGACGGGTCGCCTACTAATTCGCAACCAAGGAAGAAAAGTACGGCATATTCGCCTATTCCGAGCAGAAACGACGCAAACGGCATTATCATGTTCCAAGTAAGTTCGTTTTTCTTGCTTATATCTGCTATACGCTTTGCGGCGATGTCAAACCGTTTTTCTTCGCGTTTTTCGGTGCCGTATGTCTTAACCACGCGCATACCCGAAAAGACGTCGTGCATAAGCGAACCTGCGTCCGATTCCACCTGCCATTGACGGCGGTACATCTTATGGGTAAACACGTGCAAAACTCTAAATAATATAACCAAAAGCGGAATAGGAACAATTATAAGTATAGTCAACTTCCAGTTGTATATAAAGAGCATCACGGCTATCGAACCAAGGGTGAGTGCTTGTTGAAGCAGGTTCGGAACGAGCCATGTTATAAACTCGCGCAGTTGTTCGGTGTCGTTGGAAACGCGTTGGATAAGTTCGCCTGCGCTTCGGCGGGTAAGCCCCGAAAGCGAAAGATCCTGTATTTTTCGGTAGACTTCGTCACGAAGTTTAACAATTATATCTTTCGAAGCACTTGCAACAAGCAAACGTCTGATAACTACAACGACCGTAGAAAGCAAACCCAATCCTGCCATGGCGAGAATAAGCCAAACAAATCCGCTTTTATCTTCGGGCACGGGTTGCGCGGTAAGATAACCGTCGATTATTTGCTTTGTGATCATGGGAGAAACAACGCTTATTGCAGAAACGACAATAAGGCAAAGACCTGCAACGAGCAAAACGCCCATGTGCGGTTTCATGTAGGGGATCAGCCGAGCGAAAAGTTTGCGTTTGTCTATGCATTTTTCGCAGGTGGTTCTTCCGCGCGCGTAGGGTTTGCCGCATTTGGGACAACGCGGTATCTTCGGGTCGGGAACGTTTTCGCCTTTGCGGAGACCCTCTAATTTCTTTGCGGCGGCGCGGAACACCGGTGCAAACTTCATTTCGGCACGGCAAAGTTCTATGTCGCCGTCATCGTTGCTCGATTCAAGTGCGACACAGCCCCAAAGTTGTACAAACTTTATTTCACCAAGGCTTGAAAGTTCAATAACTTTCGTTTCGTTACCCGAATCGTCGCGCAGAAAAAGTTTGCCCTCCGATAAAGCGCAAACACCGACAGTCTTTTGGTTATCAAAAGACAGGTCGTAAGTAAAAATATACGGTTTTTCTTCTGTCACCGACTTTAACAGTTCTTTCCGAACCGGCTCAAACGGTGACGGAGGGGTCTTGCGTTTAAATAATTTCATAATTAATATTACAAGTACAGTTCAATTTTTTTGAAACTTTTTCTGTCTAATTCTGCTACGTCATTTATGCGGTAGCGGTTGCCGTCAACATCGGTTATAATCAACATTCCGTTGCCGACACGTGCAATATTACGGTAGGTGTCATGCATGGAGAAACTGAGATCGCCTCTGTCGGTTTCCACTTCCCAAAAAGAATAGTCGAGTTTTTCTTTGAGCGATTTGATTTTAGAAATAATTGGACAGAGATATTTTCTGTCGAGTTCCGAACGGATTATATCTTGCGATTCTTGCGGAAGTTCGTTTAGATTGCGTATCATCGCATACTCTCTGCCGTCTTTGTTGAGCACCGAAATATATTCATCGGGGGTTTCGAACGGGAAACAGCGGTGGAAAAACACTCTGCCGAAATCTTGTTTTATCGGAGTTTTGTCCTCATTCGCTTCCAAATCGTCGCCGAATTTCGGCAAAACCGCTTCCATTGCGGGGAAACCGTTTTTTGTTTGGTAGAATCGTGAATTATCTGCCGTAAGGTATATGACCTCGGCAAGGTCTAAAAAGTTATCGTTCATATCTTCTCCTTTGGCTATTCGGCTATGCCGACGGTTTTAAGCGCCTCGGCTTGGAGTTTGTAGAGTTTATAATAAACACCCTTTTGCTTGAGCAATTCGGCAGCGGTGCCGCTTTCGGCAATACGTCCGTTTTCGATAGCAATAAGTTTATCTGCGTCGCGCAGGGTAGATAATCTGTGCGCGATTATGACGGTCGTGCGGTTTTTGGTCAATCTGTCAAGCGCGGCTTGGATATTGCGTTCGGTTTGAGTGTCCATAGCGGCGGTTGCTTCGTCAAGAATAAGTATCTTCGGGTTGCGGAGCAACGCTCTTGCGATGGATATACGCTGTTTTTCACCGCCCGAAAGTTCTTTTTTGCCGAACCCTATTTCGGTATCGTAGCCGTCGGGGTATTTTACGATAAAATCATGTGCAGAGGCTGTTTTTGCCGCCGCAATTACCTCTTCGCGCGTGGCATCGGGACAGGCATAGCGAATATTTTCGAGTATACTGCCTCTGAACAAATAGGTTTCCTGCGAAACTATCGCAACATTCTCACGCAGGAACGAAAAAGGAAGTTCTTTTATATTAACGCCGTCAATATAAACACCGCCCGATTTTACATCGTAAAGTCGGGTAAGCAGATTCGCAAGAGTGCTTTTACCTGCACCCGTTTGACCGACAATACCTAATGTGCTTCCCGACGGGATATCGAAACTTACGTCCTCGATAACCTTGCGGTTTTCTACATAAGAGAACGAAACGTTGCGGAATTCTACCTCTCCCTTACATTCTGTTAAATTAACAGGGGTTTCCGCCTCGCGTACATCAGGAATAGCATCGCGTATCTCGAAAAGACGTTGGATAGCGTTTAGCGTTTCACTCCACCAGTTGGAAACGTCTGCAAGTTGTTCGATAGGACCGTAAATCAACGAGAAATATCCGATAAACGCCATTAATCTACCGTAACTCATGTCCCCCGTCGCGTTCATTACCTGCCAACCGCCGATGCCCCAAACGACATAAGAACCGATGCGGAGCAGATAATGCAAAAACGGGAACACTCTTGCCGAGAAGGTCTGTATTTCGTTTCTTGCACGTGCCAATTCGATGTTTCTGTTATTGAAACGGCGCATTTCTTCGTCCTCGCGCGAGAACGATTTAACAACGCGCATACCGTTAAGTACGTCCGAAACAAGAGAGTTAAAGGAACGGCGCTTAGAATAACTTTTCGCGTGGAGTTTGTCAAAAACATTGAAAATAACCTTGAATCCTGCGAAAAACAAAGGAATAGTAACAAAGGTATAGAGCGCAAGAACAACGTTTTGCGAAAGCATTACGCCCATTATCACCGCAAGTTGAACGACGTTCAGTACGAGATAGGGGAATCCGTCGCAGAAGAACCAATAAAGCGTCAAACTGTCGCTGTTTACCTGCGTCATCAAACCGCCCGTTTGACGGTTGGTAAAGAAACCTAACGATAGGTTGCTTATTGTGTTGAATATCATCTTTTTGAGGTCGTAAGTGACATTCGCCGCTACCGTAGAACTTATCGCACCGCTTAACAGATTGACGCAAAGTGCTAATATTCTTATTCCGATTATAAGCAACACTATGCTTATAACGTCTTTCGCGGTAGAATTGACGTTTCCGAGCACGTCGTCATAAAACCGCTCGTTGCTGATATACGGGGCAATGACACTTAATGCCGCAATAAAACCGAACGACAGCAACACCATTGCTATCGAGCGTTTGTAGTGGAAAAACAGCGTGGCTAGTCTTTTAACAAGACGCGCCTTGTCCATACAGTTGGGACAAATCCTCAATTCCTCGTCGGGATAGCGACGTCCGCATTTCGGGCAGACGTGCTTTTCGTAATTTTCGTTATCGTATTCCGAAAAATCAAGTTTGCCGTTCTTCTTTAAATCATTTACCGCACGGCAAAAAACCGCCGCACCGTGTTTATGCGCGGATGAAAAGTTGAAAAGCAGTTTTGATTCGCCGTCTATTTCGGCAACAACTCTGCCGGTGGAAATAAGTTGTTCGGCTTTGGGTTCGCTTATGTCTGAAAGTTCGAACTTTTCAAAACGCGAAACCTTAAATTCCTCGCTTCTCGTTGCATCGCCCAAGGCGGTACGACCTGCAGAAGTGAACTCGATTATGCCTTCGGCAACCGCAAAACCGTCCTGCATAAGCATGACAAAGCAATCGCCGCCGCTTCCGTCCTCGCGCAAGTCGCTTCTGAGAGCGATCAACACATCGTCAGCCGAAACGCCTTCGTAAGCGAAATATTGTGATACCGAACCGGGTATCTTGTCGACAAAAATCTTTTTCAAAACAGTACCTTTTTCCTCTTTGAATTAATGATAAAGTACAATTATCATAATACACCCAATACCACATAAAAATCAAGTGTTTTTTATCTCTTGATTTTTAAAACAGTATAGTGTATAATAATATGAATTTTGTAATAAAAGTCCGGAGGAATAAGATGAAAAACACCGAAAAGACAATGGATAAACTCGTTGCACTTTGCAAGGGCAGAGGATTTATTTTTGCAGGAAGCGAAATTTACGGCGGTCTTGCGAACACATGGGACTACGGCCCTCTCGGCGCGGAGTTGAAAAACAATATCAAACGCGCATGGTGGAAAAAGTTTGTGCAGGAGAACCCTTATAACGTCGGACTTGATTCGGCTATTCTTATGAACCCCCAAACATGGGTGGCTTCGGGACACTTGGGCGGATTTTCCGACCCGCTTATGGACTGCCGCGAATGTAAAGAACGTTTCCGCGCAGACAAGATTATAGAAGACTGGTGTGCCGAAAACGGATACACTCTCGAAAAACCCATTGATGCATTCTCTCAACAGGAAATGAAAGATTTTGTCGAGGAAAAGAACATTAAATGTCCTACCTGCGGCAAACATAACTTTACCGATATCCGTCAGTTCAACCTTATGTTCAAGACCTTCCAAGGCGTAACCGAAGATGCGAAGAATACCGTTTATCTCCGTCCCGAAACTGCACAGGGTATTTTCGTAAACTTTGCTAACGTACAGCGTACCACCCGTAAGAAACTTCCTTTCGGTATAGGTCAGATAGGCAAGAGTTTCCGTAACGAGATCACTCCGGGTAACTTTATTTTCCGTGTGCGCGAGTTCGAGCAAATGGAACTTGAATTTTTCTGCGCTCCCGGCACCGACCTCGAATGGTTTGAATATTGGCGCGGATTCTGCCGCGATTGGTTGCTCTCTCTCGGCATAAAAGAGGAAAACCTTCGTTTGCGTGACCACGATCCCGAAGAACTTTGCTTCTATTCCAAAGCCACCACCGACTTTGAATTCTTATTCCCGTTCGGCTGGGGCGAACTTTGGGGCGTTGCGGACAGAACCGACTACGACCTTACCCAGCACCAGAACACATCGGGTAACGACCTTACCTATTTCGACCAAGAAAAGAACGAAAAATATATTCCTTACGTTATCGAACCGTCCCTCGGCGTAGAACGCTCGGTTTTGGCGTTCCTTGTTGATGCATACGACGAGGAAAACATCGGAAAAGACGGCGCTGAAGATATCCGTACCGTACTTCATTTCCACCCTGCACTTGCTCCGTTTAAGGCTGCGGTTCTTCCGCTTTCGAAGAAACTTGGCGAAAAAGCGCATGAACTTGCTAACGAACTTTGCAAGTATTTCCCCGTAGATTACGATGAATCGGGCTCTATCGGCAAACGCTATCGCCGTGAAGACGAGATAGGAACTCCGTTCTGTATCACCTATGACTTCGACTCGCTCGAAGATAACTGCGTAACCATTCGTGACCGTGATACCATGGAACAGGTAAGAATGCCTATTTCGGAAGTAAGAGCGTACATCGAAGAAAAGATAAACTTCTAAATAAAACTTTTTGACAAAACGGCGAATGCCGTTTTTGTCGTCTGTGTGGCTATGATGCATGATTGTATAGTAATAGGCGGCGGACCTGCAGGACTGTTTGCCGCATATAACGCTGCAAGAAACGGGCAAGACGTGCTTTTGCTCGAAAAAAATGAGCGGTGCGGCAGAAAATTGGATATAACGGGCAAGGGCAGATGTAATGTCACAAATGCTTGTACGCGCGAGGAGTTTTTAAATAACGTTGTCGCTAACCCGAAGTTTCTTATGGGTGCGATATCGCGTTTTTCTTATGAAGACACTGTCGAATTTTTTGAGTCCGAGGGTGTTCCGACCAAGGTGGAACGCGGAAACCGTGTGTTTCCTCAAAGCGATAAAGCGCAGGATATAACAAAAGCGCTTGTTTCGGCCTGTATCCGAGAGGGTGTTGTTATACGTCAACGAAAAGTAACTTCTTTGCTTGTCGATGACGGCGAAATAAAGGGAGTTCGTTGCGGCAAAGAGGAGATTTTCGCAAATTCGGTAATAATCGCATGTGGCGGAGCATCATACCCCAAAACAGGCTCCGACGGAAGCGGTCACCGTCTTGCGGAAAGCGTAGGGCATAAAATCACAACAATACGCCCGTCGCTCGTGCCGCTGACCTCAAAAGATAAGATCTGCCGTGATTGCATGGGTTTATCGCTTCGCAATGTTGGCATAACATTTGTTGATAAAAACAAAAAAGTCATTTATAAAGACCAAGGCGAGATGATGTTTACTCATTTCGGCGTTACGGGACCGTGTATACTTTCTGCATCGGCGCATATAAAGGGAAATTTTCCTTGTGAATTGCTTATCGACTTTAAACCTGCACTTGACGAAAAAACGCTTGATGCGCGTATACTGCGTGATTTTTCGGGTATGCAAAACCGTGAAATAAAAAATGCGTTTTCCGCATTATTACCGTCTAAACTTATCGCTCCTTTTGTGGAAATGACGGGAATCGCTCCCGAAACAAAAGTGAACAGCATTACGAAAGAGCAACGCGCAAGGATAGTTGCGCTTATGAAATCGCTTCCCGTGAGCATAAACGGCACACGCCCGATAGATGAGGCGATCGTAACCGGCGGCGGTGTTGACTGTAAAGAGATAGACCCGAAAACGATGCAGTCCAAGTTGGTAAAGAACCTTTATTTCGCAGGTGAAGTGATCGACGTCGACGCATACACGGGCGGATTTAATCTTCAAATCGCATTTTCAACCGCTTTTGTGGCGGGAAGTTCGGTTTGAGCCGTTTTTAATTATTTAAAAAAGTGTTAAATTTGCTTTTTTTGCTTTACAAAACAAGAAACTTTATTTATAATGTGTAACGTAAAAATTTTAAAGTCAGAGAGGGATAATATGAAGGTACAAAGCCTACGTGTTGTGATTTTAGCAGTCGTTTCGTTTGTTATGGCGGCGCTTCGTACTGTTATTATTACTTTCTGTATGGAAAAAAACGAGATGGCTGACGAGACCTATTATCTTTCCGAAAAACCCGAGGTCACCGTATTTGCCGTTATAAGCGTACTTCTTGTTCTCTTGTTCGCTGTTTTTGCATTTTTGTCGGACAGAAAAAAGAAAATCGACCTTGACCATTCTTTCGGTTCTGTACCTGCGGGTTCGCTTATCGTGTCTTTTTCACTTATGTTTGCCGCGTTCATTTATGCCATGTCCGTATATTCGTCAGAAAACATTTCGTTTACCGCTATCGGGTTGGGTGTGTTTATTTTTACGGTTTTGTCCGCGGTCAAATTTTTCTATTCGGGTTTGTTTTATTATTCTAAACATAGTGCCAATATACAAGCCTTTGTGTCATTAGCGCCTATATTTCTTGCGGCATTCCGTTTGCTTGGAGATTTTATAAGAAAAAGCACCGCGCCTTTCGCGTCCTCTGGGGCATATCAACTTGTTGGCCTTGTCGCGGTGATGTTGTTCTTCCTTTTGGAAGGTAAGTCCTATACATCGCCGACTTCCGCTTCGCTTTATTACTTTTTCGGGTATGCATCGGTGCTCTTATTGCTTGTATACTCGCTCCCGAATCTGATTTTGCATTGTTTCGGGTCATTCACTTTTAATTATTATACCGCGTATTCGGTAGTGGATCTTGGCACGGCGGTCTATATTGCAACCAGACTTTCGTCTGCGAAATTCAGTAAACCGCTTGAGGCTGCATAAAATTTAAAGCACTTATGACGCATAATCACATGCATCATAAGTGCTTTTTGTTATTTATTTGTTACAATTAATAGGTTTTCTGTTTCTTTCCGATAAACAACGCTCCTGCCATTGTAAGCGCGGATATTGCAAGGAGGATAAAGAAGATGGTGTTGGTGCCGTCATCGCCGGGAACTACGGGAGCAGAAGACTCACTTGATTCGGAAGATGCTTCGCTCGATTCGGAAGACGCTTCGCTCGACTCGGAAGATGCTTCGCTCGACTCAGAGGAGGTTTCGCTCGATTCCTCAGAGGATTCGGCGTCGCTGCTTGCACTCGATTCGTCGTTCGAATCACCGGAGGAAAAAACGCTTATTTCATCAAGAAATGTCCAGCCCGCGGTTTTGGTTTCACCGGCAGCGTCGGTGTACTCGCCGAGGTGTTGAACGGTAACACGGACGAATCTGCCCGAAATGTTGTCTGCGTCAAGTGTAGCGGCGTGTGTTTCGGAAATTCCGTCTGCGGTGGATTTTTCGGTGTCAAGAGTGCCGACATCGGAAAAAGTGCCGTCTGCGGTGTCGGAAACAGCGAAAGATACCGACTTGGGAGCATAAATACCTACCGAGGTTTCGTTAAGAAAACCTACGGTAAAGCCCGAAAGGTTGTCGTAAACTCTGCCGAGGTCGAGGATAATAACAAAATTGCCGTCATCGTCGACTTCGTTTTGGTTAAAGCCAACGTACGCGCCGCTTGAATAATAGTTAGTGTTTCCGTCGGGGATTGTACCGTAGATGCCGTCGGTGAGTTTGATTCCGTCATCGGGATATCCTTCCGATGCGGCGGTGACAAGGGTATAAGTTTTTCCGTAGGATACTTCGGTTCCCTCTGCCGAGGCAAACTGCACTACCGAAAGCGCAAGAACGAAAACAAGCGCAAATGTGATTAATTTTTTCATATAAATACCATTCCTTCCATATTCGCCGAAATCACGGCAAAAATAAAAATTCCGCGTATTTCGGTTTTAAACTGTGAATAATATCTGCAATAAGTTTCGCGATTATACAGAAAAAGCCAAAAAAATCGTGAACAAATCAAAAAATATGGAGTTTTGCTATTTACATTATTACTAAAAATATGTATAATTAACTTGAATACCAATGTCAAGTGCTTGTTGCGACGAAATAACAATATAAATGTTAACCACATTATATAGAACTTATCAGTCGGACAAACAAAACTTCGGCATAGGGATAAAATAAATTTCAGGAGGCAAAAATGAATTTGTATTTAGCAATCGGCTTAATAGCCGGTGCAGCCTTCTTAGGTGTCGTTATTGGTATGCTTGTTCGCAAAGCAATAGCCGAAAAGAAAATCGGCAGTGCGGAAGCAGAAGCCAAGAGGATAATCGAAGATGCCGCAAAAGCCGCAGAAACCGCTAAGAAAGAAAAGTTGGTTGAAGCAAAAGAAGAAGCGCTTAAAATCAAAAATGATACCGAGCGCGAATTGAAAGAGAGAAGAAATGACCTTCAGCGTTTAGAGCGCAGAGCCATGCAGAAGGAAGAAAATCTCGACAAGAAGTATGAAAACCTTGAAAAGAAAGAAGAGGTTTTGAACAGCAAAATCCGCGAAAACGACGAGTTGAAGTTAAAAGCGGAAGAAATCGTAGCGCAGCAGGACGAACTGTTGCAAAAAATCTCGGGTATGTCCTCCGAGGATGCACGTGCTTTGTTAATGGAACGTGTTGAAAGTGAAGCAAGACATGAAATGGCGATGAAACTGCTCGAAGTAGAACAGGAATGCAAGGACAAGGCAGAAGAATCCGCCAAGAACATAATCGCACTCGCTATCCAGCGTTGTGCGGCAGACAGCGTTGCCGAAGCCACCGTTTCGGTAGTTGACCTTCCCAACGACGAAATGAAGGGAAGAATTATCGGTAGAGAGGGTAGAAATATCCGCGCTATCGAAACTCTTACGGGTGTTGACCTTATTATCGACGACACGCCCGAAGCAATCGCGATCTCCACATTCGACCCCGTTCGTCGCGAGGTTGCAAGAATGACACTCGAAAAACTCATTTCCGACGGCCGTATTCACCCCTCGCGTATTGAGGAAACCGTTGAAAAGAGCCGTAAAGAAGTTGAAGCCGTTATTAAGAAGGAAGGCGAACAAGCTACCTACGAAACCGGCGTTCACGGCATTAATCCCGAACTTGTTAAGTTGCTCGGTAGACTTAAATACCGTACAAGTTACGGTCAGAATGTACTTAAACATTCGATTGAAGTTGCACACATTGCGGGTATGATCGCATCTGAACTCGGCGTTGACGTTGCACAGGCAAAACGCGCAGGTCTTTTGCACGATATCGGTAAAGCGATGACACACGAAATTGACGGTTCGCACGTACAAATCGGTGTTGACGTTGCCCGTAAATATAAAGAAAGCCGTGAGATCGTACACGCTATCGAAGCGCACCACGGCGACGTTGAACCTCATACTCTCGTTGCTATGATAGTTCAGGCGGCTGACGCTGTTTCTGCGGCAAGACCCGGTGCAAGACGCGAAAATCTTGAAACCTACATCAAGCGTTTGCAGAAACTCGAAGAAATCGCAACATCCTTTACAGGTGTTGAAAAGTCGTTTGCTATTCAGGCGGGTAGAGAAGTACGCATAATGGTTAAGCCTGACGAGGTTAACGATGACGAAATGGTGTTTATCGCAAGGGATATCGCCCGTAAGATAGAAGAAGAACTTGAATATCCCGGACAGATAAAGATAAACGTTATCCGCGAAATGCGACAGGTGGACTACGCGAAGTAATCGCTTCGCTCTCAATCGAAAACCATGTTTTCGATTGGTTTTTGAGAACATCGTTCACTCGCGCCACGCTCACCGCGTGCGATGTTCATAGGTATATTTTCCGAGGCACATGTCCTCGGAAAATATGGATTTTATTGTATTTGTTGTTGCGGAATTGAAAAACCTCGCGGTGAGGACAAAACAAATTTGTCGCGCTCGCATCGCGGAATTGAAAAACCTCGCGGTGAGGACAAAACAAATTTGTCGCGCTTGCATCGCGGAATTGAAAAAACGCGAAATCAAAAAAGTAGGTAATAGTATGTTAAGAGTCCTTGCGGTGGGGGATGTTTTCGGCACTCCCGGCATGGAATTTATCAGAAAAAATTTACGCAAGATCAAAAACGCCGAACAGGCGGACCTTGTAATCGTCAACGCCGAAAACGCCCACGAGGGAAGCGGTCTTGACAAAAACGACGCGAATCTTCTGTTCGAAAGCGGCGCAGACGTGCTTACGGGCGGAAATCATTCTTTCCGCAGGTATGCAATCTTTGACTTGCTTGAGGAAGAAGAAACGGTATTGCGTCCGCTTAACTTTCCGCCTAATTCTCCGGGGGAAGGTTATTGTATCGTTCCTGTAAAAAACGGTCTTAGAGCGTTGATCATCTCGGTCTGCGGACAGGTGTTTATGGATCCTGTCGATTCGCCGTTTGTCGCTGTTGAAAGGTTGCTTGAACAACTTAAAGGAAAGTACGATTTCGCAATATGCGATTTTCACGGAGAGGCGACAAGCGAAAAACTTGCGTTTATGCATGTTTTCGACGGCAGGTTGCAGATCGTTTACGGTACGCATACTCATGTGCAAACGGCAGACGAAAAACTAACCGATTGCGGAAGCGGATATATCAGCGATATCGGCATGTGCGGAAGCGAGGATTCGATAATCGGCGTAAGTTACGAAACCGCAATATCGAGATACACCAAAAACGTTCGCATGAAGGGCGTTCCTGCAAAAGACAACGTGACTTTGCGCGGCGCGGTTTTCGATATTGACGAAAACACGCTTTGCTGCACAAATGTAAAAAGAATAAAATATAACGAAGGTAATTTGAAATGAATTTTATGAATTTTTTGATGCTTGACGAAGCAGCACCCGAGACTGTTTCGACCGGCGGTTCGATGCTTACAATGCTTATTCCTCTTGCAATGCTTGCGATCGTTTTCTACTTTTTCATCTACCGTCCTCAGAAGAAGCAGGAAAAAGAAACTTCGGACATGCGTAACTCTATCGAACTTGGTGACGTTATCGTTACCACAGGCGGTATTGTTGCAATGGTTGTTAAAGTGACCGACGATATGCTTCTTGTTGAAACCAGCGGAAGCAGAACCAAGATACAGATTCAAAAATGGGCGGTTCATTCTGTTATCGAAAAGGCAAACGAACCCGAAGTAAAAGAAGTAAAAGACAGCAAAGACAACAAGCGCGTAAGCGAAGCAAAAATGAAAAAATAAGTGCCGTTTCGGCAAAATACGGGAGTTGCCGCAACGGCAACTCCGTAACTTTTTGAAAAGGAATCTATAATAATGAAGAAAAGCCTTAAGAGAAAATATGCCAATTTGCTCATAAAACAGGGCGTTAATATTCAAAAAGGTCAACAGTTAAATATATCTGCCGATGTTGAAGCGGCGGATTTCGTTGCGTTACTTGCAGAGGAGGCATATCGTGCAGGTGCAGGTAAGGTTTTAGTGGATTGGTCTATGACACAACTCACCAAACTTGCATACCGTCACCGCACGGTCCGTTCGCTTTGCGATATTCCCGATTGGCAGGTAGAAAAAGTCAAGCACGATTCCGAAATACTACCTGCACGTATCCGTCTTATCTGCGAAGACCCCGACGGACTTGCTTCTGTTAATCAGGAAAAACTTTCAAAAGCAAGTATAGCCATGTCCAAGAAGATAAAGCAGTACAGAGATGCTATGGACAACAAACATCAATGGCTTGTATGCGCTATTCCCGGCAAGGCGTGGGCGAAGAAGGTGTTCCCGAACGACAGAACCTCGGTTGCTGTCGAAAAACTTTGGAACGCGATACTCGCAACCGTACTTTGTACCGAGGATAATGATGCAATCGCCGCTTGGGACAAGAAAAACGACGCGTTCCGTGAAAAGTGCGAATGGCTTAATAAACAGCAATTTGATTATTTGCATTACACTTCCTCAAACGGCACAGACTTTAAGTGCGAACTTATGAAAGAAGGCGTTTGGTGCGGCGGTGGCGAAAACACACTTTCGGGCGTGTTTTATAACCCCAATATGCCGACTGAGGAGATATTTACCACTCCGATGAAGGGAAAGTGCAACGGAAGATTGGTGTCCTCAATGCCGCTTTCGGCAAGAGGAACGCTTATTGAGAATTTTTATATTGATTTCGAAGACGGAAAAGCGGTTTCTTGGCATGCAGAAAAGGGAGAAACGGCGCTCGGAAAGATAATCACCACCGATGAGGGCAGCGCGATGCTCGGCGAACTTGCGCTTGTGCCTAAAGATTCTGCGATTTGCGAAAGCGGACTGTTGTTCTATAACACGCTTTTCGACGAAAATGCGTCTTGCCACGTTGCGCTCGGCATGGGTTATACCGGTTGCGTTAAAGGTTTCGAGAACATGACACTTGACGAACTTCACGCATTGGGCGTAAACGATTCGATGATTCACGTCGATTTTATGATAGGTTCACCCGACCTTTGCATCACGGGATATAAAGACGGTGTTGCAACTCCGATTTTTGTTGACGGTAAGTGGGCATAATAATTGAGAAGAATATAAACAAAGAGGTAAAAAAATGAGTGGATGTACGCACGATTGCTCGAATTGCAGTGCAAACTGTTCGAGCCGTAATAATGAAAAAGAAAGCATGATCGAAAAACTCCGCGAAGGAAGTAAGATCGGTAAAGTTATCGCTGTAGTAAGCGGCAAAGGCGGTGTAGGCAAGTCGCTTGTCACTTCGCTTCTTG
>JAZRUR010000048.1:0-10339 GCA_045652625.1 Eubacteriales bacterium
ATGTTCAATCCAACTGTCGAGAAGAACTCCGCTATTTTGTTGTACTGATCCACCGTCAGAACGATATATTTCGGCTGTATTGGTTCGGTCAAAGCATCCACCGTTTCGTCGGTTATCTGTGCTATCTGATTGTTCTGTTTCAAAGCGTTTATATTCATACGCAAATAATTCCTCCATATTATTCTTTAAATATTTGTTTTCCAGAAGTCTGTTATCTCTAAACTTCTGTCCTTCGGGTGTGGTGTAAGTGATATATTTGTAATGGTCTATCCACTTAACACCGTATCCAAGTTTTTTCATATTATCGATAAACTGCTTTTTAGTTCGGCTTGTTGCTACGCAATAGTCGATAGCATTCATCAGCTTTAGTTTTCTGCTGTTTCCGCGAAGTGCGGAACGGTATTCTCGCTGACTTATTGCTTTCTGCAAAACGCAAACGCAATTGTGATAAAAAGGCGGTAAGAAAAGAATGGATCGAGGATATCGTTATTAACCAAATCTTAAAAGTGATTTGGGATGATGGTTTAATTGATGATGTTGCTGACTTGGTTATGGAAATGCAGAAAACCGAAAACACGGCTTTGCCTATGTTAAATAAACGCAAGAGGGAGATCGAAACGAGTATTTCTAATATTCTCTCTGCAATCGAGCAGGGCATATTTACCACCTCCACCAGGCAACGCCTTGAGGAATTGGAAACCCAAAAGCGTGATATTGAAATCGAGATATCCAAAGAAAATATTTCCCGTCCAACGCTCACAAAGAAACAGATTGTATTTTGGTTTCACCGCTTCCGCAAAATGAATGTTGACCTTCCCGAAAAACGCAGAAGATTGGTTGATAGCTTTGTAAATTCAATAATTTTGTATGACGATAGAATCCAATTCTATTTCAACTTCAAAAAGGGCGCGAAAACTCTTTCTTTAAGCGATTTGGAAAAAGTTTCGGATTTGCCTGACTCTGTCCCACCAGAAAAAAGCACTGCGAAAGCAGTGCTTTTTTCAACTAAGTGTGCCTTGCGGCACGATAAGCACACCTTCGGTGCGTGAAGTGATGCTGCGCATCGTGAAGCGCCTGCGGGCGTGAGTGGCACACTTAACTTCACTTTGTGCGACAGCACAAATTCATTATGCCCACAGCATAACTTCACATCGGCGTTAGGCGATACTTCACTATTGAAATATTTGCAAACATAAGATATAATATTGGTGAAAGCGAATACAAAACGCTTGATTCTGCCTGCACAAGTACTCGTGTTATGCTTATATCGTCGATTAACACGGCAAAGGAGAATGCAAAATGAAGAAAATAACAAAAAGAATACTTATCATCGCAGCATGCTGCCTGACGTTTTTCTTTCTTTTCCTTTGTTGTGCATTTGTATATTCCGAATTCTTCAATGCTACAACAATCGACACCCAAACATCTTCCGACGGCAGATATACACTTGCTTTACAACAAATCGGCTCGCCCGCTTGGCCCTTTGGTCCTGTAACAGCTCAAGTGAAATTGAAGGACGGTAAAAAAACAATAGAAGCACAAAAAGTTGAGGTATACAACGACGGGGCGCCGTTAATGGCAACAAATTGGGATGTTGAATGGCATGATGATAGTGTAGTAATCATCGTTGACCTTGGCGAAATGGACGGAAATGAAACAATTGAATTTTCCCTTGATTAAAATGGATAAATAATATACTGACTCGATTCACAGCATGTTGGCAGACACCTTTTATCCGCAATAAGGCATAAAAAGGACTTTCTTACGAAAGTCCTTTTTCAACTAAATCCGTCCTTGCGGGTGGATTTGATTTCACTTTCTGTATCAGCAGAAAATTTTACCGAAAACGACAGGTTTAGGCTTGTCGTTTTTTTCTTATATTTTACTTGAAAAACGTGATAAAATGTTATATAATTATTTCATTGTATCTATATGCACGCGAAAGGATAAGCGGATATATGAAAGTTACTTTACAGAATCTTACTAAAGTATTCCCTGCTAAAAACAAAAAGCAGAAAGACGTTATTGCTGTCAACGATTTTGATTTTGTCATCGAGGACGGTTTACTTATAGGGTTACTTGGTCCTTCGGGTTGCGGTAAATCCACTACGCTTAATCTTCTTTCGGGGTTGCAAAAGCCTACAAGCGGTAAAATATTTTTTGGGGACGACGACGTGACGAATCTACCTGCCGAAAACAGAGGGGTTGGATTAGTTTTCCAAAACTACGCGCTTTATCCCCACCTTACCGTTATGCAAAACATCACATTCCCTTTGGAAAACCGCAAAGGCAAGGACAAACTCTCCAAAGAACAAATGGAGGCTATGGCTTTAGAGGTTGCCAAATTAGTACAGATAGACACGCTTTTGGACAGAAAACCTGCCGAACTTTCGGGCGGTCAGCAACAACGCGTCGCTATTGCGAGAGCATTAGTCAAAAAGCCGAGGATATTACTCCTCGACGAGCCGTTATCCAATCTTGACGCGCGGTTACGTTTACAAACAAGAGAAGAATTAAGGCGTATTCAGCGTTCGACCGGTGTTACTACGATTTTCGTTACGCACGACCAAGAGGAAGCGATGTCGATATCCGACCTTATCGTGGTTATGAAAGACGGTATTTTACACCAGATCGGAAAACCGCAAGAGGTTTACGAAGATCCGATTGATCTATTTGTTGCAAAGTTCTTGGGTACTCCCCCTATAAACGTTTTTGACGGACAGTTAAAAGGCGGAAAGTTATATATCGGCAACGAGGCGGTATTGGACATGCCTAACGAATCCGACAGAGAAGTCGACGTGGCTATCCGTCCCGAGGGCTTTATTGTAGACAGCGACGGCTGTTTCACCTGCAACCTTAACCGAATCGAAGTTATGGGCAGAGATATCAGCGTTGTGGCTACGCACGGCAATTCGCAAAACGCAGACATTCGCGCTATAATCGCCTCCGAAAACATGGCGTTACTTAACGGCAGTGAGGTCAAATTCAATCTCAAACCCAAAAAGGTTCATGTTTTCGAAAAGAACAGTGGAAAACGCATTTACTTCTAACTTTGGAGAGGCAATATGAAAAATAACAGCATAAAAGGTTGGTTATATCTGCTTCCTGCGATTGCGTTTCTCGGACTTTTTATGGTTTATCCTTTGATTGACGTGCTTATTTACTCGTTTGAAGAAGGATTTAACTTTGCTTCGCAGACCTATTTCGGTGTGGGCGGATATAATTATTCCTACGTTCTGCACGACCCTTACTTTTTAATGGCGTTGAAAAACACGTTTATTCTTGTTATCATTACCGTTCCCCTCTCTACGTTATTTTCGCTTCTTATCTCGGTAGGGTTAAGTTCCATTAAAAAGTTACGCGAAATGTTCCAGACCATATACTTCCTGCCATACGTTACCAACACTTTGGCGGTCGGTTTGGTATTTATGATACTTTTTAAGCAGACCCCCTACACAAACGGATTGGCGAACACGGTTCTTTCTTGGTTCGGGGTGAGCCCTATCGACTTCATCGGCGGACCTTATTGGGCGAAGATGACGGTTTTATGCATATACACGATTTGGGTGGTTATGCCGTTTAAGATACTTATTCTTACCAGTTCTCTCGCTTCGGTCGACCAGACTTATTACAATGCCGCAAAGGTCGACGGCACTTCTAAATTCCGTATCTTTACCAAAATAACGCTCCCGATGATCTCTCCGACGATGTTCTACCTTATCATCACGGGTTTTATCGGTGCTTTCAAGGCTTATGCCGATGCGGTGGCGTTATTCGGGACAGACCTTAATTCGGCTGAGATGAACACTATTGTCGGTTACATCTACGACATGCTGTACGGCGATTCGGGTGGATATCCTTCTTATGCCTCCGCCGCCGCTATTATTCTTTTCGTTATCGTGCTTACTATTACCTGCATCAACCTTATCGTAAGCAAGAAACACGTGCATTATTAACGGGGTGGCTTTATTATGGATTACGAAAAAATAGAAAAAGCCGCGCGGTACAGAAAAAACGCTCTTAATGCCTTTATCTACACCGTACTCGTCATTTGGGCGATTTTGGTGCTTTTCCCTTTCTATTGGATGGTTTTGACTTCGGTAAAGGGTTACGGAGCGTACAACTCCGAATGGGTACCGAAACTCTATACCCTCTCGCCAACGCTTGAAAATTACAGCGATGCTTTTACCGCTGTACCGCTTGGCGGTTATTTCGCAAACACATTGATTTTTACGCTTATCACGACCGCGATCATGTTATTCGTGACGGTTTTGGCGGCGTTTGCTTTCGCAAGGCTTGAGTTTAAGGGCAAAAACATTGTATTTGTGCTTTTCCTCTCGCTTATGATGATTCCTACCGAATTGGTTGTTATTACAAACTACGTTACGATCACCGAATGGGATCTGCGAAACACATTCACGGGGTTGATACTTCCCTCGGTTACGTCGGTATTTTACATCTACCTTTTAAAAGAAAACTTCGCGCAGATACCCGACGAACTTTACTATGCCGCGAAAGTGGACGGAACTTCGGACATGCGTTACCTTTTAAAGGTAATGATACCTATTTGCAGACCGACTATCGTTACGATCACCATTCTTAAGGTTATCGAATGTTGGAACTCGTATATCTGGCCGAGGCTCGTTACAGACGACCAAGCGTATTACCTTGTTTCGAACGGGATTCAGGAAATCCGCGAAAACGGGTTCGGACGCGACAACATTCCCGCCATGATGGCGGCGGTCGTTGTTATTTCGGTTCCGCTTATTATTCTTTTCCTTATCTTCCGCAAGAAGATAATGGAGGGGGTTTCGAGAGGAGGCATGAAGGGTTGAAAAAAAGGCTTATTGCTTTATTGCTTCTTATATTCCTTGTTTTCTCGCTTACCGCTTGTCACGGCGACAGAGAAAAAAAGGTGTTCGAGATTCCTGACGAGTTCGACACCTCGCGCAATTACGAGATATCGTTCTGGGCGAAAAACGACACCAACATCACTCAGGTAAACATCTACAAGAAAGCCATTGAGGATTTTCAGGAGTTATACCCGAACATAACCGTTAATCTTAGGCTTTACACCGATTACGGCAAGATCTACAACGACGTTATTACAAACATCGCGACAGATACTACTCCGAACGTCTGCATCACCTACCCCGACCACATTGCGACCTATCTTACAGGTGAGGACACCGTTGTTCCGCTTGACGAGTTATTCGACGATGAAAAATACGGGTTAGACGGCAGCGAAGTGAAATTTGATTCTCCCGCAAAGGACGAGATCATACCGCAATTCCTTAGTGAATGCGAATTCAACGGTTACTATTACGCTATTCCTTATATGCGTTCTACCGAGGCTTGTTACGTCAACAAGACATACGTTGAAAAGTTGGGATTCACCCTTCCCGAAACGCTTACCTGGGACTTTATCTGGGAGGTTTCCGAAAAAGCAACCGAAAAAGACGCTGACGGAAACTACAAGTTAAACGGTCAAAAGGTTATGATACCGTTTATGTATAAATCCACCGACAACATGATGATTCAGGTACTCAAGCAGCAGAATGCGCCCTATTCGACGGTTCACGGCGAGGTACAGATATTTAACGAAACGACTAAAGAGTTTTTGTTAGATATCGCTTCTCAGGTCGAAAAAGGAAGTTTTAACACCTTTAAACTTGCAGGATATCCTGCCAACTTCCTAAACGCAGGTCAATGCATTTTCGCTATCGACTCGACGGCAGGTGCGACCTGGATGGGCACTAACGCTCCGTTGCTTGATATACCCGAAGATAAATTAGTCGATTTCGAAACGGTGGTCATGGCGGTTCCGCAATACGACGCCGAAAACCCGAAGATGATATCGCAAGGGCCTTCGATGTGTATCTTCAACCGCGAGGACAGTCAGGAGGTGCTTGCCTCTTGGTTATTCGCACAGTATATGCTAACCAACGAAGTTCAGATAGCGTATTCTCAAACCGAAGGGTATGCGCCTGTTACTTCCAAAGCGCAAAACTCTGATGAATACATCGACTATCTGTCACGCGAGGGCGAAAACAACGAACTTTATTACGACGTAAAGATCCAAGCGACAAAATTACTGCTCGACAACACCGAAAACACTTTTGTCACTCCCGTATTCAACGGCTCGGCTTCGCTACGCAACGCCGCAGGTCAGTTGATAGAAAACACCAACAAAACGGTTCGGCGAAAAGGCGGGGTTGACGACGAATACATCGAGTCGCTTTATGATGAAGTTACCGCTATGTACAGGCTCGACCAGATAAACGTTTCGTCGGGCAAATTATCGTTAGGTTCGCTCCCAAAAGGCGCGGTCATTATGCTATCTGCATTAGTGATTTGCTGGATTAGTATGGTATTTTATGTCATAGTTAACAAAATAAAAAAGAAAAAACGCTAAAAAATTAATATCACTTACATTGAATTTTACAAAAATAAATGTATAATATATCCATGTATCTTTATTCAAATCATTTAAAGGAGTAAAAAAATGAAAAAGATTACAGTATTACTTTTGGTTATTTCTATGCTTGTCGCTTTCGCGGCTTGTGCTGAAACCGACAACACCTCGAGCGACGCATCGAGCGAAGTTTCTTCTGAAGCATCGAGCGAAGTTTCTTCCGAAGCATCTTCCGAAACTTCCAGCGAAGACGAAGTTAAGGTTATGTCTTACGAAGAATATGTTGCTGCTGAACTCGACAGCGAAGTTGTTGTTGAAACCTACATTCAGGCTAAACAGGGCTGGTGGGAAAAAGAAGGCGTTGGCGGTGTTGCTACCTTCTACACCCAGAACGAAGAAGGCGCATACTTCATCTATGATATGCCCTGCTCTGAAGAAGACTACAACGAAAAGTTGGTTGCAGGTGCAAAGATCCGTGTTACCGGCGCTAAGGCTCAATTCAACGGCGAAGTTGAAATCGTTGACGCTACCTACGAAGTTCTCGAAGGTACTTGGAACGCTACCGCTTTGGACGTTACCGAAAAACTTTCTGACGAAACCCTCAGCGACGACATGAACAAGTTCGCTGCTTTCAAGGGTCTTACCGTTGTTGCTTCTAACGACGAAGGCGCTGCTTTCCTTTACAATTGGGACGGTTCGGGCAGCGAAGGCAATGACATCTACTTCAAGGCTTCTATCGGCGAAAACACCTACACCTTTGTTATCGAATCCTACTTCACCGGCAAGGATACCGATGTTTACAAGGCTGCTCAGGCTCTTAAGGTTGGCGACGTTATCGACATGGAAGGCTACCTCTACTGGTACGAAGGCGTTCAGCCCCACATCGTTTCTATCACCGTTGCTGAATAATTAAACATTTAAAAGTAAAAGGCTGTTGTAATTATACAACAGCCTTTGTTTTTATGTTCACACTATCCTATTACGTTTTTCGCCGTTTTGGTAGGAAACGATATTCTTATATATCTCCTCCATACAGCGTACACGCGCTTCATACGCGCCCCATGCCATATGCGGTGTGAGGCAGACGTTATCATAATGCTTTATACGGTCATAGGGGTGTTTTTCGGGCATCGGTTCTACCGAGTAGACGTCACAGCCTAAAAAGCCAAGTTTACCCGATTCTACGGCTTGTGCGACTGCTTCTTCATCAAATACCGCGCCGCGCGCAACGTTTACAAGGAACACGCCGTCTTTCATAAGCGACAGTTCGCGCGTTCCTATCATGCCGCGAGTTTCATCGGTAAGCGGCACGTGCACGGTTATTATATCCGAAACCTTTAACAGTTCGTCAAGCGGCAAACATTTTGCGTCGGCTACGGGTGTGCGTTTATTTACGACCACGTTACAGCCTAACGCCTCCGCCGCGATGCCTACCTTTTTTCCGATACCGCCGTAACCGATTATGCCCCACGTTTTACCCGACAGTTCGTGATAGACGGGGGTTAATATATTCTGCACCGTTCCTTTGGAATAACTGCCGTCTGCAACAGACGAACGGAACTTTTGCAGATTTACCGATGCCGAAAGCACCATTGCGAGTGTGAGTTGCGAAACCGAATTTGCCGAATATCCCGCTACGTTACATACCGCGATACCGTTTTCCTTGCAATACGCAGTATCTATATTATCATAGCCTGTTGCGGCGATACAGATAAGTTTTAATCTACTTGCGAAAGCGAGAACATCGCTATTTAATTTTACCTTATTGATTATACATACATCGCAGTCTTTTATACGTTCTTTTACCTGTTCGGGGGTCGATTCCGAAAAAACAGTGACTTCCCCCAACGGGTTGAACAAGTTAAGTTCGATATCCTTACCCAACGTTGCCGAATCGAGTACGGCTATTTTTAGTTTTTCCATGTGTATTCTCCAACTTCATATTGGAGAAAGTATATCACATTAATTACTGTTTGTCAAAGTCCCAGACTATTTTTCCGTTGATTATGGTTTTATAAACGGTTGACATAATATCAAACGGGTGGCCGTTATAGATAACTATATCGGCGTCTTTGCCTACCTTTAAACTTCCGAGTCGGTCAGCGACGTTACAGATACGCGCAGGGTTTATCGTTATCGCGCGAAGCGCTTCGTATTCGCTCATTCCCTCTTTACACGCAAGTGCGGCGCAAAGCGGAAGATACTGAATACGCGACACGGGGTGGTCGGTGGTTATTGCCACGGTCACGCCGTTTTTTTGCAAAACTCCTGCCGTTTTGAAATCCGACGAACTGACTTCTTTTTTATTTCTTGACGCCAACGACGGTCCGACGATAGCAGGAAAACCGCTGTCAAATATTTCTTCGGCTATTAAATGGCCCTCGGTACAATGGTCGAGTGTAAGCATCAGGTCGAACTCTTTTGCGATACGGATAGCCGTGAAAATATCGTCGGCGCGGTGCACGTGTGCTTTGAGCGGGATTTTCTTCTCGAACAGTTCGCGGTAACATTCCATTGAAAAATCGGGTTGGCTATTACTGCTAAAGTATTGCTGCGCAAGAAAAAGTTCCTCGCGGATAAGCGATGCCACCGCCATACGCGTTGACGGCATATTTCCGTTTATTCCGTAATTGTTCATCGGGTTTTCGCCGAACGCTATCTTTATCGCCGCGGGTGCGAGAACTATCATATCATCTATTTTTCGTCCGTCGGTTTTAATAAACGCGAACTGTCCGCCGATTGCGTTTGCACTGCCGGGTCCGACCATTACGCCTGTTATTCCTACCGCCAATGCGTTATGAAACGCGCTGTCCATGGGGTTTATCGCATCTATCGCGCGAACACAGGGTGTTATCGGGTTCGTATTTTCGTTACTTGTATCCACCTGCACCGACGTTTTTTCCTCGGACAGTCCGATATGACTATGCGCATCAATAAATCCAGGGAATACATACATTCCCTTTGCGTCGATGACTTCCATACGCTCGGTCGGGGTTATTTTTTTCGAAATTTTTTCGATTTTCCCGTTATTTATCAGTAAATCGGCGTTTAGCGATTCTTCGGTTTCCATTGTATAAAGTGTTCCGTTTTTTATAAGAAGCATTTTTTCTTTTTCTTCCTTTTTGGTTTTATCGTGAATAGTTTTCCGCGTTTTACACAAACTATTCTTGCGAAAAAAATAGGAGGTGTAATTATGAACAGCCAAAACAATCGCAACAATCAGAACAACCAGAATAACCAGGACAACCGCAACAACCAGAACAATCAGAATAACCAAAACAACCGCAACAACCAGAACAACCAGAACAACCAGAACAACCAGAACAGCCGTAATAACCAGAACAGCCAGAACAACCGCTAACTGTTATTACAAAAACACAAAACTGCCGCAGAAAGCAATTTGCGGCAGTCTTTTTTTACTTGAATTCGAAATATTTATATGTTATAATCTAACCGAAAAATAGTTTTGAGGTATAACGCAGATGAAACGTTTATTCTTTATATTTCTTGCGGTACTGTTATCGGCGGTTTGTGTTTTATCGGCATGTGAAAACAGCAATAACGACACCGACGCTTCTTTTTCTGTTTCGGCAAACGACGATATTCAATCCGACGAAAGCAGTACAGACGAAAGCACACGCCCTGAAGTCAGCGATGACACGTCTTCTTCAAACGTCGACAGCGATATCCCCGAAGATGCGGTAAAACTCTTATACACGAGATACACGCAATCGCCTACCTTTGTTATGATAGGCAGATGTGCACTCGGTGCACAGGTGACTGCGAAAATCGGCGAGGAAAGCGTTACCGTTGATTCTTACATGGGTTGGTTCGAAATGTCTTTTACCAAAAAAGGCTCGTCACACAAAGTGACTTTTACACAAACGGTAGACGGCGTTGAATAAAGTCGGATCGTAGCCATGT